>DATFFJ010000001.1:0-2608 GCA_035250065.1 Aeromicrobium sp.
CGGCGAGAGTCTCGTCGTCGCCGATCGCCCAGATCGCATCCCAGGCGGCCTGCCACGTCGGCTTCGCGGACCCGTCAGCGTTCTGGAAAGCCTCTTCGCCAGCACCCAACAGGGCGTAGCGGGGCAGGCTGTACGCCTCACCGTTGACGTCGGCGCGAATCATGGCGCCCAACGCCTGCTCGTGGATCGACATGACCGCACGGGAGATGCGGGAGGAACCAAACGGGCGACCCAGCCGCGGCCTGTACCGAAGCGGGTCAACGGGCAGGCCGTAGCCGTGGTCCTTGCGGTCCACGGTCCACGCGCCGCCCACCTTCTCCATGATGACGTTCACGCCCGAACCGGCCATATCGCCGTGGAGGTACATCGTCATCGCTGTGGGCTCGCCGTTGTCGTCCCAGCCATTCAGGGACAGGAACGACTTGAGGCCGCGGCGTCGAACATCCCACACGCCCGTAGCGTTGGTGGCGTCACGCGGGAGGATCAGAACCTCAGGCTCACCCGCAGAGGTGTCACCCTGGACCGTCACAAGCCACGACACGGCGTGGATCAGCGACGACACGCCCGCCTGCGACAACTCGGAGCGGAGGCGGTTCTCGTCCTCGAGCACCGACAGGCCGAGTGAGTCCAGGTCGCGGCCCTGCGTGTCATAGAAGCCATCGATATTGCAGCGCCGGTTCAGCTTGTCGACCGCCGTCGCCGACCAACCGAGGACGAACTTCCGCCGCTTGACCACGGTCGGCGCGTTCGACGTCATCAGGTGCCGGTGGGCGTTCTTCATGTCATAGAAGGCCGAACGAAGGTTGTTCCGGGGCCGCTTGGCTCGCCACTGGAGAACCAGCTCGTCAAGCGCGCTCTGCTCGGAGTGAGACAGGTCGAAGATGGTGATACGGCGCTCGTCGCTCAATACGTCACCACCCTCCGGCCGCGACCCGTGTGGGTCGGCTTCTTCACGTCATGGACTTCGGCCCTCGCGCCGATCAGGGCGAGAGTTCCGGCTTGAATGGGAGTGATGTCGGACTCGGCCGTCTTGCGGTTCCACACCCACATACCCGTATCGCCCAGTGGGCGCTTCCCGGCAGATAGGGCGGCGGCAGTGAACTGCGGCTGCCCGATGTGGTGTAGCCAGCCCGTCACAATGCCGTCGAGCACTTCCGTGCAGCCGACGCCGAGTTCAGCGACCTTGACCGGAGTTGCTTGGATCGTCGTGCCCTGAAAGAACCAACTGCCGTTGCGCTCATCCAGCAGCGCCTTGATGGGGCCGGCGACATCGACAACCACCGAACGGATCTGGGGGTTGCTCGCCACGAGGTACTGGATGTGGGGGATCAGCCACGCCGAGCCCCTGCCGCGCGTGTGCTGGTCGTCATCAAGCTCAAAGTGGAACCTGCCATCCGCACGCTCGCCCGCAAGCGCCACAGACGCCCACGCGAGGTCCGGACCAGCCTCCACGCCCAGCGAAAGCCGCGAGACCGCCCTAGAGCCCTCGTCGGCCTGCGCGACCCACGACGGGCCAGGGAGGACACCCACCGAAGTGACCGGATCCCAGATCCCGCGACCCTCACGGTTCCACGAGTCCTCGTCGCCCAGGTTCTTCCGCAGTCGCAGGATCGAGTTGAGAGGTGTCCGCTTCGGAAACGACGGATTCATCCGCGGGTACTGCCTCTGGTCGTTCGGATCCGACTCGGGGTCGGCACCGATCTCCAGCCAGATCGCGTCGTCCGCGTCACCAGCAAGAGCCTCGGCGCGCCTCAACGAGAACGCCTCAGACGGGTCGGTAGGCCGCGGCGGGGTGCCCATGAAGAACAGGAGCGCGCCGCGCTCGTGACGGGCCTGGTTCGTCGCCGCGACCATGTCCTCGAGCGCCTTCGAGTCAAGGATCTGCGCCTCATCGAAGACCTCTATATCGATCTCGTCGAAGCCGCGGCCGAAACCCATCGACCGGGCCCCGAACATGATCTTCGAGCCGTTCCGGAACACGACCTCTTGCTCGCCGTTCGACGAGCGGATCGCGGGCTTGCCTCGCCCGTCGATAGCGATGTGCGGCGCAACCTTCTTGCGCCGGCAGATGCCACGAAGAGTCGTAAACGTCTTGGTCGACGTGCGAAGGTGATGCGCCGTCCACACGACCTGCAAACCCGGGAACAGGATGCACATGATGACGAGAGTCGCCAGGACGAAGTACGTCTTGCCGACCTGGCGGGGGATCGAGAGCCCGATGCCACCCACGGTCGCGACATACTGGCCGTCATCGCCGTAACCCAGACACACCGTGCCAAGCTGCGACTGCCACCAGTCGAAGCCGAGGTCGAGCTCCTTGCCCTTCGCCTCAACCCGAGTCCAAACCGTCTTCTTGATGCCCTCGGGGAACTTGAAGGCTAGGGCGTACTCAGACAGACGCGGCGTCGAAGTCGCCGTCTTCGACCTCGGCGGCATCTCCGCTCGCTTCCTGCTCATTCGCAGCGTCCATCGCTGCGATAGCGACGGCGATGTCAGAGAGACGCTTGGTCAGTGAGGCCAGGTCGCGCGCCGGCGTGGTGGGGTCCTCGACCGCGACAGCGATCCGAGAACGCATCGCCACCAGCAGCTCGCGAGTGTCACCACCCGC
>DATFFJ010000002.1:0-2316 GCA_035250065.1 Aeromicrobium sp.
GTTCAAGGTACTGGCAAAGCCGCCGGCGTGCGCGTCGAGGAGGTCGAGCAGCACCTGCCGGTCTCGCATGTCGCCCAGCAGGTCCTGCGCACGCTTCAGCGTCCGCACATCTCGGTCGTCGGGCCACATGCCGAGACGACCAGCGATTTCGAGCAGATAGCGCAGCTTTTTCGCCTGGATTCGCACCTGGTGGAGGCGGTTCGGGAAATACACCCCGGTGGCACGATGGATGGCGACAGCCAACACGCTCGCGTGCCCGGCAATCTCAACGCGCAGTCTCTCAGTGGTCGAACGTGGCGTCCAGAACGGACGCACGCCGGAGCCCTCGCCCAGCCGATCGAACTCCCCCAACAGGGCGCTGATCTCCGGGCTCTCCAGACGCTTGAGTAGTCTGCGCCGGGATGGCCAGCGAGAGAGGTCGAGGGACTGACGTAGTGTCAGTGCGACTGGCGCCACCGGTGGAATGCGCTCTTCATAGCGGCTCAGCAGTCCGACCGACACGTCATGGTCTCGCACCCGACCGAGCGCCTTGCCAATCGTGCGCAGTCCCGCGGCCCACCGATCGACTTGGTCGCGGCGGGAAACTGACAAGAGAGGACATGCCGCACGCATCCGTCGAACGGCCACGCGGGCGTCATGCACCGCGTCGGCGCTCCCCTCCCTGATCCCAGGCAACGCGGCAGAGAACTGGCGAGTCTGCTCGACGAATGCCTGGTGAAGTGTCGACATGGTGTGGGCCGGGTTGGTGCCTGGTGCAGGTCTCTGTTCCCGAATGTGCAAGTTGGGCTCCATGCTCTGACTTCAACCCCGTTGAGGGCGCCCACAACGGCAGTCGTCCGAGGCGTGACGGTATGAACGGGGGAGGATCTTCTACCCCTTCGGACGCCGTTCTCGGGCTCATCGCCGAACCGACCATGGAACCGCGGTGTAAGTGCACGGGCGTCCTGGATGCCTCCTCTTCGGTCCAGGTGTTGATCGCCCCGCGCGAAGGTGCGGCGTCTCGGAGCGTCCGCGCCAGACGCATCCGGACAATCGCGCTAAGATGCGGGGCAAGACTCCCGGTCAAACCCATGTCTGAAGACTCCCGGGATTCCATCGAGGCCCCTGGCACTCTGGCGTCCGGTCGCACCGATCCTGAGTCGACCCTTCGTTTGCTCGACCGCGCGCGATTGGGCGACCACGCGGCTCTGGAGCAGCTGTTCGGTCGCTTTTTGAAACCGCTCCAACGCTGGGCCAAAGGACGACTCCCCGCCTATGCGCGCGACCTGGCGGACACCGACGACCTTGTCCAGGACACCCTGATCCAGACGTTTAAGAGGATCGACAGCTTCGAGCCTCGTGGTGTTGGAGCTCTCCAGGCCTATTTGCGGCAAGCGGTCCTCAATCGCATTCGCGACGAGCTCCGCCGCAAACGACGACGTCCTGCAGTAGGCGAACTGGATGAGCTGGAAGCCGATCGTGCTGCGTCGCCTGTCGAGCAGGCGATCGGTCGCGAAGCTGTCGATCGCTACGAACGCGCGCTGACCCGGCTGCGACCGGAGGAGCGGGAGGCCATCATCGCTCGCGTGGAGATGGGTTACAGCTACGAGGAACTGGCCGAAGCCCTCGGCAAGCCGTCGCCGGATGCGGCCCGGAAGGCGGCCGAGCGGGCGCTCGTCCGACTGGCAGAGGAAATGGAACGCGACCGTGAGTGAACGCCTCGTTCCCGATCTTGCCGGCGCTGTGCTCGATGGCGCGCCGATCGACTGGGCCAGTGCCGAGTCGAGCGCGGACGCCGTCAACCGGCCCGTGGTCGCGGAGCTTCGGATCCTGGCCGCTCTCGCCGACGTGCACCGTCGCCTGCAGGCCCTCGCGCCGGCCGTCTCGGACGGCGAGGACGGCTCGTTGACGCACTGGGGCCACTTGCGCGCCCTCGAGCGCATCGGGTACGGCGTCTTCGGCGAGGTGTATCGGGCCTGGGACACCCGGCTCGATCGTGAAGTGGCGCTCAAGCTGACCACCGCACCGGCAGCCGCCAGCGACGACCCGCCGCCGCCGATCATCCAGGAAGGCAAGCTCCTTGCCCGCGTGCGTCATCCGAACGTCGTCACGATCTACGGCGCCGAGCAGATCGGCGCCCACATCGGCCTCTGGATGGAGTTCGTTCGGGGCCGTACGCTCAAACAGATCGTGGACGCCGGCAAGTTGTTCACGGCCGCGGAAGCCGGGCAAATCGGCATCGATCTCTGCCATGCCGTCACGGCCGTGCACGCCGCCGGCGTGCTGCATCGGGATATCAAGGCGCAGAACGTGATGCTGGCCGATGACGGCCGGCCT
>DATFFJ010000003.1:0-2452 GCA_035250065.1 Aeromicrobium sp.
ATGCGGCCACCCTATCAGCACCAATTGGAGATTCGAAGTAGGCACTTGGAAAAACCAAGTATCCCGCGTACGGTCGGACGAGTACTGATCGCCCACCCCATCAAGGAGAGAGATCCCATGCCCGTATTCACGATCGACGCACCCTCGGGGGTGCCGCAGGACGCCAAGCGCACGATGATGAAAGAGATCACGGAGGCGCTCCACGAGGCGTGGCCCATCCCGGACACCCGCGGCTGGCTACGCGAATATCCCGCCGACAGCGTTTCTCAGGATGGCCACACCCAGGCCGAGCCGATCCGGCCGGTGTGCTCGCTTGAGGCGCCGGAGCTGACGGACCTGGACGCCAAACGCAAACTGGTGCAGAAGATCGAGTCGGCGATCGCTTCGGCCTACGCAGGCATCGCCAACACGGACGAGGTTCTCGTCCTGGTCAATCACTACCCGCTGGAAGACGTCGGATGGCGGGGGAGCCTGCAGTCCGACAATCCGGAGATCGTCGCGGCCATCGCACGCTTGAATCAGTAGGCGACGCCCCGCCGGGGCGGGGTGCCAGATGACATCACTCCGCCCCGGAACGACCAGCGCGCTAGTCGGGTGCACGGCGGTCTCAGCGATCGCGCCTCGGCGAGCCCTTGATGTCCATAGACTCCGAACGATTCCGCTGCGTGCTTCGAGAGGTGTGCCATGACTTCCTATGCCGTCACCAACCCGGCCACTGGGGAGGTGCTGGAAACGTTCCCCACGGCAACACCCGAGGACATCGAACGGGCGCTGGCGGCGGTCGCGCACGCAGCGGCCACGTGGTCGCGGACCAGCACGCCGGCCGAGCGGTGCCAGCTGATCGGCAAGGTCGCCGCGCTCCTCCGGGAGCGGCGCGACGAGCTCGCGGAGATCATCGTCCTCGAGATGGGCAAGACGCTCGATGACGCACTGGGCGAAGTCGACTTCAGCGCCGACATCTACGACTACTACGCGACGCACGGTGAGGAGCTACTCGCCGACGAGCCCATCGACCTGGGCGACGGCGCGGAGGGTACGGCGGTCGTGCGGCGTGCACCGTTCGGGCCACTCCTGGGCATCATGCCGTGGAACTTCCCGCACTATCAGGTCGCGCGGTTCGCCGGACCCAACCTGGTCATCGGTAACCCAGTCGTGCTCAAGCACGCGCCGCAGTGCCCGCGGACGGCGGCGGCCTTGCAGCAGATCTTCGACGACGCCGGGTTCCCGGCGGGTGCCTACGTGAACGTCTACGCCACCGATGCGCAAGCCGGCGAGATCATTGCCGACCCCCGCATCGCCGGCGTATCACTCACCGGCTCCGAACGGGCAGGAGCAGCGGTGGCGGAGATCGCCGGTCGCCACCTGAAGAAGGTGGTCCTTGAGCTGGGTGGCTCAGACCCGTTCGTCCTTCTGAGCACCGACGACATCGATGCCACCGTCGAGTCGGCGGTCGCGGCACGGCTCGACAACGCGGGGCAATCCTGCAACGCGGCCAAGCGTTTCGTCGTCGTCGACGATCTCTACGACGCCTTCATCGAACGGTTCACCCAGCAGATCCTTGCTGCTGCGGACGGCGTGGCCCCGCTGTCCTCCGAGGCTGCCGCTGAGCGCCTCGAGAGCCAAGTGCAGCAGGCGGTCGATGCCGGTGCGAAGTTCACCTCGTCCGGAGAACGACAAGGGGCCCACTTTCCTCCGGGCGTCCTCACCGACGTCACTCCCGACAACCCGACCTTCCGGGAGGAGCTGTTCGGCCCAGTGGCCATGGTCTTCCGGGTGGCTGACGAGGACGAAGCGGTCCAGGTGGCCAATGCCACGCCGTTCGGTCTTGGCTCCTATGTGTTCACCACCGATGCCTCACAGGCGGCTCGCGTCGCCGATCGCATCGAAGCCGGGATGGTCTATGTCAATGGCGTGCTGATGGATCAGCCCGAGATCCCGTTCGGCGGGATCAAGCGGTCCGGCTTCGGACGCGAACTGGGTCGGTTTGGGATGGATGAGTTCGTGAACAAGAAGCTGATCCGCACCGCCGGACGGCCCGGCTGATGAGTGGTGTGAGCCAGCAGCGCAAGCTCGTCACCGCGATCCCCGGACCGCGTTCGACCGAGCTGATGCAGCGCAAGCATGCGGCCGTCGCCCAAGGCGTGGGGACGACGATGCCGGTGTTTGCGGTGGCTGCGGCAGGCGGCATCGTGGTCGACGCCGATGCAAACCAGCTGATCGATCTCGGCTCCGGAATTGCCGTGACCACGGTCGGCAACAGCGCTCCGCGCGTCGTGGCGGCCGTCGCGGACCAGGTCCACGCGTTCACACACACCTGCTTCATGGTGACGCCCTATGAGGGGTATGTGGCGGTCTGCGAAGCACTGAACCGGCTGACCCCTGGCGATCATGAGAAGCGATCGGCCTTGTTCAACTCGGGGGCCGAGGCCATCGAGAACGCCGTGAAGATCGC
>DATFFJ010000004.1:0-4527 GCA_035250065.1 Aeromicrobium sp.
TCGCGCAGGCTCCCTCGACCAGGCCCACTTCGTTCACGAGTTCCGCGAGTTCACGGGGCTCACGCCGACCCGGTATGTCGAAGTGCGGCAACGCTTCCTCCGCGAGCATCCCGACCATGCCCTTGATGGCTGGCCCCTCCCGGCCGATTGTTTTCTTACAAGAGCGACCACTCACGACACACGAGACTGGGGACTCCGAACAGAGGAGGAACCCATGGGGAAAGTGGTCATGAATGCGTCGGTCTCGGTGGACGGCTTCATCGCCGCGGAGAACGACGACCCCGGTCCACTGTTCGAATGGTTGGTCAGCGGCGACGTGCCGTTGGACGACAGCGGCGTACTGAACGTGTCACAAGCGTCCTACGACCACATCCGGCCGTACTGGGACCAGGTCGGGGTGACGATCGCCGGCCGCCACAGCTTCGACATCACGGACGGCTGGGACGGGAAGCCGCCGAGCGGGATCGACCACGTGGTCGTCGTGACACACCGGCCGCCGCCCGAGGGCTGGGACCCCGATGCGCCGTTTCACTTCATCCACGGCATCGAGGCGGCCGTGACCAAGGCGCAGGAGCTTGCGGGTGCCCGCACTGTCGAAGTCGCTGCCGGTGACGTCGGCGGCCAGGTGCTCGCTGCAGGTCTGGTCGACGAGGTACGCATGGATGTCGCACCCGTCGTGCTCGGGTCCGGCAAGCGCTACTTCGGCTCCGTCGACTCGCCGCACCTGTTGGAGGATCCCGACGTAATCGTTCAGGGCGACCGGGTGCTCCACCTCCGCTATCGGGTGCGCCGTTGACCGACCCGAGTGGTACGCGAAGAAGCCCATTGCGACGGTGACACGAGGTCGATCCTCGGGGCGCCTGACACTCTGAACACCGCTCCGTCTTGCTCATCACGTCGCTACATCGCGCTGATCGTATTGCTGACGATCACCGCCAGCGCTCCGATGGCTCCAGCGACGATGCCCAGAGCGGCGATCAGTCGATACGGACGCTGGTTGCTCGCTCCACGCGTGCCGATCAAGGCGATGATGCCCAGCACGATTGCGATGACCGACACCAACAGGTAGGGATTGAAGAAGATGCTCACGGCACCGAGGACAATGGCGGCAACAGGCAGCCATGCCTTCGCATCGAGGGCGGGCGACGGCTCGGTCACGGTGCGCCTCGATTCGTGGGTTGCCCAAACCTTAGCGGCCGGGGCACGCAGGCAATAGAGGGGTCCACCTTGCCGGGCGCCGCTGAACGCAATGCCCGGAGAGGCGCTGGTCCGTCGCGTTGATCAGCTCGCGCACAGCCGATCCGCTACATAGCAGCTCGGTGGCGTCGGCCGAGCACATACCCGGCAATCGCTCCCAGACCCACGAGCCCGACGATGCCCACAACGGTCGCCGCTGCCATCAGCGGTGTCAACACCACGAGCGAACCAGGGAAGAAGGTCGCGCCAGCGAGAGGCTGATAGGCAAACCAGCCGAAGGATGCCGCTCCCGTCGGGCGTACGGCCAAGAACGTGATCACACCGCCGAGCAGAAGCGTGCCAGAAATGATCGTGGCGGTTACAACTCCCGCAGACATACGGCGCATGAGGTCACGATACCGCTGCACAATGGTCCGCCGAGCGGTCGACTGGCGTGCGTCGCTAGGCCGTTGAGCCAGCGGTCGTGACGCCGGTTGCCCGAGTGTGAGGTCCGGGTCTCCAGCAGAGCCATCAGATAAGAGCTCCCACGCTAGAGCGCGGGAGCTCGGTCGGCTCGTCACCGGTCAGGAGCAGTTCATACAGATGTGACCGCTGCGTGCGCGTCAGCTTCGGCTGCTTCCCTTTCAGCTTGCCCTTTGCCCGAGCAATGGCCATACCCTCGCGGGTGCGCATGCGGATCAGATCAGTCTCGAACTCCGCGACCATGCCGAGCACGTTGAACATCAGCCGGCCGATCGGATCCGTCGGATCGTACGTGCTGCCACCCAGACTGAGTACGACGCCCTTGAGCGTGAGCTCGTCCGCGATATCGCGCGCATCCCGCAGGGAACGTGCGAGACGATCCAACTTGGTCACGACAAGCGTGTCTCCGGATCTGACCGCCGCAAGTGCTTCTCGCAGACCGGGCCGCGCCCGGTTGGTGCCTGTCATCCCGTGATCTACGAAGATGCTGGCTTCATCCACTCCCAGCCGCACCAGAGCATCGCGTTGAGCAGACAGGTCCTGCTCGATCGTCGACACCCTGGCGTAGCCAACCTTGATCTCATTCATTGACACATCGTCTGACCGACGACGACCCCTCACTAGTGCACCGGCGCCCGCGATGGTCCGCGACCGTGCGGGTGCCGGTCCTTACCAAAGCACCCGTTGACGCTATCGCGGGACGCCATCGGCCGGCATGCAGCGCATGACCGAGACGGCCGTTCATACAGCCTCGACATCCCCGTCACTGTCGCCGCGCCCTGAGCGCGGACCTTGTGCGGGCGCAGGCCCGCGTGAATCGGAAAGTCAGGCCGGGATCAGGCGCTCGACGCGTGCGAGGTCGGCGTCATGCTCGTCGTGCTCGAGCTCGATGTCGTAGTCGTTCTGGATATTGAGCCAGAAGCGCTCCGAGAGGCCGAACGCGCGAGAGAGTCGTAGGGCGGTGCCGGTGGTGATCCGCCGCTTGCCGCGGATGATCTCGCTGAGCCTGGTCTGCGGCAGGCCGGTCGCCTGCGCAAGGCGGTAGGCCGTGATCCCCAGCGGCTCGAGGAACTCGGTCTGGAG
Organism: Aeromicrobium sp.; assembly: GCA_035250065.1. Lineage (GTDB taxonomy): Bacteria > Actinomycetota > Actinomycetes > Propionibacteriales > Nocardioidaceae > Aeromicrobium. The sequence goes on from DATFFJ010000004.1 coordinate 2,743, forward strand.
AATCTCACCCGGGGTGATCGGGTCGTGTGCCTTCGTCATCGGTGGTCCCTCCTCAGTGGTAGTCGACGATCTGGACGTCGGTTGGACCGGCAGATGTCCAGACGAAGCAGATGCGGTACTGGTCGTTGATGCGAATCGAGTGCTGTCCGTCGCGGTCGCCGGCCAGTATTGGCAAGCGTGAGTATATGATCGAGCGCGCGATCGCCGGTCCCCTCATCGGGCATCCGTGCCCGAGCTCGGCGGCTTGTTCCAGGTCAGGGCATAGCGCCACAGGGCGAACTGCTGCCAGCGAGCACCGGGAAGGACCCTGGCTGCATCAGCGCGCACCTCGGAGTACGTGTGCGGGGGCGGCCACACCGTTGGCGCGGAATGCTCCCAGTAGTTCCGGGTACGTGAGTACCACTGATGCTGGGCGACGCCCGCCAGACTCAGCAGCCGGTCCCGGGCGGTCGTCGCCTGTGCGACGCCGACGATCACAACGACGCCACCGGGCGCAGTGAGGTCCGCTAACCGTTGCAGCGTGTCCGGAAGGCTCGGCAAGTGGTGAACCGTGGCTACCGAAGCGACGACATCAAAGGTCCGACCGAAGTCGTAAGTCATGACGTCACCCTGAATCCAGTTGATCCCGCCGTGGTTCGCAGCCGCTGCCCTCAGGACACCCGCATCCAGGTCGACGGCGGTGACGTCCGGCAGGGCGCCCCGCAGGTCGCCGGCCAGCTCACCGTTTCCGGTGCCGACATCGAGCGCGGATGTCGCTCCCGGCTGAATGGCGTCCATCACGAGCGGGTGAAAGTGGATGTTGTGGTTCCACCGGGAGCCTTGGGCTTGTCCCATTGGGCCATCCTCTCAACCCGACGCCACTGTGCGGTGCCGGTCCCTTAGCGGGCGGGACCTGCGCAGCGCCGTCTAGCGCACGCGATCGACTGGATCTCCTGCGGCAATTGACCTTCTGCAGACCTCGGCGCAGCGAGCCGGATGACGATGACTCCCTCGGCGGTTGTGCTGTCTACCGGCGCGCGGGCTTTACCGGTCGGCGAGGTGAAGGCGTTCTTCGCTGCGGGGGTCGAAGGCGTCGAAGAATGCGTGCGCGTCCTCGAGCGTCCCGTTTTGCAACGTGACCGCACCTGACTCAACTCCGGTAGCCAGCATCCGGCGAGCGTCAACGAGGACGATTCCGGCGATCAGCTGCTTCGGTGAGGAGATGACAACGGTCGCACCTGTGGGAATCGTGTCCGTGACCTCGAGCACGCCACGTCGGATGATCAACCCCACCGTCTCTCCGGTGTCGCTGACCTCAACGCCGATCGCCGTTGCAAGGTCCGTCGTCTTTTCCGGGTCGATTCGGAATCGCAGGCTTTCGAGCAGCGCCGAACCGGGCATCGCGGCGATCTGGTCGGGGGCGTTGATCTGGATCGCGAGGGAGTAGTCGATGGTGCCGTCGAGTTCTCGTGCAGCCGTGAGATAGAAGTTGCGCCAGTTCGAGTTCGGCGTGCCGTAGCCGAGCGTGCGGAGGGCCTCCGCCTTCATCTTGCGCGCCTCCGTGTCCGTCTGGTCGATACGGACGAGGTGGCTGACGAGTTCGGCAGCCCACTGGTGATCGCCCTCGGCGGCAGCCTTCTTCGCTTCCGTCAAGACGGCGTCCCGGCCGCCGATCAGGGCGACGTAGCGGGCGGAGGACTCGCGGATGTTCAGCGGAGCGAGCGTCGTCGGGTCGGCGTTGAACCAGCCGAGTTCGCCGACATAGATCTGACGGACCGAGTGCGGGACGCCTCCATAGAAGTTGCC
>DATFFJ010000005.1:0-16358 GCA_035250065.1 Aeromicrobium sp.
ACGCCTACCTGTATGGCAACGCCGGAAACCCCGACCGCATGGAAACCGACAAGAGTGAGATCCTGTCGGCCTGCGAGGGCGGATGAGCCGATCGTGGGGAGGGCGGGGCTCGAACCCGCGACCCAGGGATTATGAGTCCCCTGCTCTGACCAGCTGAGCTACCTCCCCCAATGCGGGGAGACTATCGGCACAAGAATGGCTCCCCCGGTTGGACTCGAACCAACAACCGTCCGATTAACAGTCGGAAGCTCTGCCAATTGAGCTACAGGGGATCGCGGTCGCCAAGCCTAGCAAGCCGATCCCGGAGCCTCCCCAGCGCCTGCGCCTCCGCTCTCCGCACCTGGGCGATGGTCAGGCCGAGCCGAGCGGCGACGTCGGCGTGGGTCCGCAGGATGTCGGCCGGCTCGCCGAGACGGAAGCGTAGGCGCACGACTTCGGCCAGTCGAATGGGCAGACGGGCCACGAGCGTGTCGAGATCTCCGGGCTCCTCCGGTGGCGGCGCGTCCGGCCTGATCGGAGTCGACGGACGCATCGTTGACGACCGGATCGACGCCGTGATCCACGGCCAAGCGAACGTGGAGAGCCGCACGCCGCGGTCGGGATCGAATCGATCGACTGCCGCGATCAGGCCGACCGTCCCTGCTTGGATCGCGTCGTCGATGTCCGTCGGCGCGACGCCCAGGTGACGCACGCGCATGGCGACGAGTCGCAGGCTCAGCCGGATGAGCTCTCCCCGCGCGTCATTGCTCCCCGCGCGAGCCGACCGTGCGAGTTCCCGCTCACGCTTACGCGACAACGCGGGCGTCGCCAGCATGGCGCGCAGGGTGAGTTGGTCCACGAGTGCAGCGTCCGCCGCGATCCGGCGTCCCAGCGCGGCGCGGAACGCAGTTGTGGACCAGCCGAACGGCGAGACGGTGTGTGGACGCTCAGGCGCCCATGACGCGATCGCGCAAGGACCGGTGCCGCTGCTCCAGTGCGATCAGCTCATCGAAGATCCGGTTGTAGGCGTCAGCCTGGTCGGCCGGGTCCGTGCGCTGCAGCTTCGACTTGAGGTCAGCGATGTCACGTGCGAGCGTCCGCGCCTGCAACTGCAGGATCGTGACCGCGACGACCTGATCCGTGGCCTCCTCGCGCGCCTGCAAGGGCTGGACTGCCGCAACCGAGAGGATCCGGCGGGCGTCGTCCGACGCGAGCTCGCTTTCAATCCGCGAGACCCAAGATGCGTCGGCAGCGCGCGGAAGGCCGAGCTTCGCGATGGCGCGCCACAGCTCCTGCGCGACCGGGTGCGTGAAGTGGCTGTCGGCGAGGTCGACGGCGTGGTCGACGGCGAGCTGCGGGAATTGGATGAGCGCCTTGAGCACCTCGCGCTCGTCGTTGAACTCGACCGCACCGAAGTTCGCGATCGAGCTGTCGCCAGACGCTGGTGTTGGTGCGACCTGATTCGGCCGAGCAGCGGCCGGGGCCTTCGCACGCCGGAATTCTCCACGGACCTGCTCGATGTCGAGGCCGACCTTCGTGGCCACCTCGCGGAGGAACTCCTCAACCTTGCTCTTGTCCCGGATGGCGCGGGTGAGCGTCACCGCCTCGCGCACGGCGTCGACTCGCTGGTCGGCACGGTCCAGGTCGTAGCGCTCGAGCGTGTTGTCCAGGACGAATCGGTACAGCGGGATGCGCGATGCAATGAGGTCTCGCACCGCGGCATCGCCGTCGGCGAGGCGAAGATCGCACGGATCCATGCCGCGGGACTCCACGGCGACGTAGGTCTGAGCGACGAACTGCTGATCGCCGGAGAAGGCCTTCATGGCCGCGCGCTGCCCGGCCTCGTCGCCGTCGAACGTGAAGATGACCTCGCCGTGGAACGCGTCCTGGTCGAGAAGGACGCGGCGAAGCACCCGGGCATGGTCCTCGCCGAACGCCGTACCGCACGTCGCGACGGCGGTCGGGACGCCGGCCAGGTGGCAGGCCATGACGTCGGTGTAGCCCTCGACGACGACCGCTTGGCGCGTTGCTGCGATTTGGCGCCGAGCCAAGTCGATCCCGTAGAGCACGTTGCTCTTCTTGTAGATCGGTGTCTCGGAGGTGTTCAGGTACTTGGCTTCGACCCGGTCGTCGTCGAACAGCCGCCGGGCACCGAAGCCGATCGTCTCGCCGGAGATCTCGCGGATGGGCCAGAGCAGCCGGCCCCGGAAGCGGTCGTAGAGGCCGCGTTGGCCGCGCGAGGCGAGCCCCCCGACGAGCAGGTCCTCGTCGGCAAAGCCCTTGCCTTTCAGGTGTGCGACCAGTGCCTCACCCGAGCGCGGTGCGAAGCCCACTCCGAAGAGCTCCGCCGCGGACTGGTCGAATCCGCGGTCCTTGATGAAATCGCGACCGGGCTGGGCTTCGGCGGCTGAGGCGAGCGCCGACGCATAGAACTCTTGGGCGAGCTTGTGGGCCTCGAGCAGCCGCTGACGCTGGCCGACGTCGCGACGCGGCCCGGGCGCGCCGCCCTCCTCGTAGCGCAGCTGGATGCCGGACTTGTCGGCCAGCCGCTCAACCGCCTCGGCGAAGGTGATGCCTTCGATCTCGCGCAGGAACTTGATCGCGTCGCCGCCGACGCCGCAGCCGAAACAGTGGTAGTAGCCCTGCGCCGGCCGGACGTTGAACGACGGGGACTTCTCGTCATGGAAGGGGCACAGGCCCTTGAGCGAACCGCCGCCCGCCGGCTTGAGCGTGACGTACTGGCCGATGACCTCATCGATCCGGACGCGCTCACGAACGAGCTGGATGTCCTCGTCCTTGATCAAGCCCGCCATGGTGCGGTCAGTCTACGGTCGCCGACCGACGACGTCAGAAGAGCCGCGAAGCCCACATGGGGGCCGAGATGTCGGTCAGGCTGGCGACCTGGTCGACCACGACGCGAAGGCGTGCGTTGTCATCGGGCGCCGCCTCGAAGTCGGCGCGAAGATCGGCGTCCAGCTCCTGACCTTCGGACCCGAGCAGTGCCTCCACCAGGTTCGCGATGAGCTCACGTTGGGCCGCTCGCTCGTCCGACCGGTCCGCCGAACGCATGATGTAGTGCGCCGCGACGGACTTGAGGGCGGTGATCTCGTCGCGGGTGCCGGCGGGCACCTCGAGCTGAGCGCCATATCGGGAGAGGGGCCCGCTCCCCCATGCGTCGATCGTGGCCTCCTTCGTCGCGGTAACGAACCGGCCGATCAACGCGCTGGTCAGGCTCTTGAGTGCGGCGCGGGACTCGCGGGAGCCGTCGAGCTGTTGGCGCGGCCACTCCGCCATCGCCTCCAGACGTTCGAGAGCCGCGATCAGGCGCTGGGAGCTGATCGCCGCGTCGTACCAGTCGGCCGCGGCCTCGTGGACGCCGACGAGGTCGAGCTCTGCCGGGTCGAGCGTGAACCACCCGCCGACCACACCGTCCTCGATGTCGTGGACCGAGTAGGCGACGTCGTCGGAGAGATCCATGACCTCGGCCTCGATGGGCTTGCGCCACAGATTCACGTTCTCGGCGTACAGGTCGTCGATGACGAAGGCGAAGATGTCGGCATCGTCGGCGTAGACCCCGAACTTGCGCGGGTTGAAGCCGAGCGGACCCTCACCGCGCAACCACGGGTACTTGATGCAGGCTGCGAGCGTCGCCCGGGTCAGGTTGAGTCCCACGCTGCGCCCGTCCGCCGCAAACGTCTTGCCCTCCAAGCGGCTGAGCAGCCGCAGGGTCTGGGCGTTGCCTTCGAATCCACCGCACTTCTCAGCCGCGGAGTCGAGGGCGGCCTCGCCGTTGTGCCCGAAGGGCGGATGGCCAAGGTCATGCGCGAGCGCGGCCGAGTCGACGATGTCTGGGTCACACCCAAGCGACCCTCCGAGTTCGCGGGCGACCTGCGCGACCTCGAGCGAATGGGTGAGCCGGTTGCGAACGAAGTCATGCGTCCCGGCCGTCATCACCTGCGTCTTGGCCGACAGCCGCCGCAGCGCCGACGAGTGCACGATGCGTGCCCGATCCCGTTCGAACGGTGACCGACCGGCCCGCTTGGGCGGCTCGGCAACGAAGCGGGCCCGCGCCTCGATGCCATAGGGGTCTGCCACCCGCCGAGGTTACTTCAGGAGTCCGCGGCGGGGGTCGGCCTTCCCGCCCGGACGATCTCGGTCGCTGCCTACCTGGGCGGCAGGTTGATGTTCAGACGGGGCGCCGGTGGCAGCTGCTTGGCCTGCTTGCGCGGGCCCTGGGTCACGATGTTGTCCATCAGCTTGTTGACGCGCACCACGTCCCAGGCCGAGAGAGCCATGTAGAAGATCACGAAGAGAAGAACGATGGTCATGACACCCGGATTACTCCTCTCCGGACGCCCTGACCGGTTTTATGACGCAGCACACAACGTGACCGCGGACACACGGATCGCTCGGCGACGGCCCGCTGGCCTTCAGCTCCCGATTGGCGTCGTCTGTGCCAGCGCGATCTGCCATGTGCCGTCGGTGTGCCTGACGACGTAGGTCAGCGCGCCGGCGGACGCCGGCAGTTCGGCGGCGGAGCGATTCTCGCGCCCGTCGTGGACCGTCTTGATGCAGCTGACGAGCGCGACCGAGTCCGTGACCGGGCGGATGTCGACGATCTCCACGTCCGTGACGACGTGCCGCAGCGGGGATGACACGGCAGCCCGCATGGCCTGCTCGAACGCGCCGCGGCCAAGGACGCGACGACCAAAGAAGTTGACGATGACCGCATCGCTGGTGTGCAGCGGAATGAGCAAATCGGGGTCGTTCTGCGCCGCCGAGGCCTCCTGAACAAGCGTGCGAATCGCCTGCTCGTCGCTGGCAGAGAGTGTGGACACGACGCTGGCTTCAGTCACTCACTCAACCTATCGAGGGCGTGTTCACCATCGACCGTTCCGAGGCCTCGGCTGACAGGTCGGGCAGCGATACGACGAGCGGTTCATGAAGGGCTCGCGCACGATCGGCGTCCCGCATCGCCGGCATGGCTCGCCGTCCCGACCATAAGCATCGAGTGATCGGGAGAAGTAGCCGCTTTGGCCGTTGACGTTCACGTACAGCGCGTCGAATGACGTCCCGCCTTGGGCGAGCGCCTCATTCATCACGTCACGCACGTTCGACAACAGCGCCTCGGCCTCGGCCCGGCGCAACCCTCGCGCGCCGCGGGCGTAGTGGAGGGACGACCGCCAGAGCGCCTCGTCGGCGTAGATGTTGCCCACTCCGGAGATGAGTGTCTGGTCGAGCAGCGCGCGCTTGATCCCGGTGTCCTTGCGACGAAGCCGCGCGATGAACTCCGCGTCGTCGAAGAGCGGGTCGAGCGGGTCGCGGGCGATGTGGAGAACTTCCAGCGGAACGGACTCCTCGACCTCGGTGACCATCAGCCCTCCGAAGGTTCGCTGGTCCACGAACAACAGTTGCTTGTCGTCGTCCAGGTCGAAGGCGATCCGCAGGTGGATGGGCTCTTCCTCGGCGCGGCCGGATCGCACGAGCATCTGGCCGCTCATCCCGAGATGGCAGAGAACCGCTGCGTTGTCGTCCAGGGACATCCAGAGAAACTTGCCGCGGCGATGGGCACCCACGACCCGTCGCCCACGTAACCGCGCCGCGAAGTCGTCTGCTCCCCCGGCATGCCGGCGTACCGCGCGCGGATGCAGGACACGCACATCGCGGATCGTGCGGCCGACGACGTGGTCGACCAAGCCGAGGCGGACCACCTCGACTTCAGGAAGTTCAGGCATCTCCGCCGAGCTCGGAGCTGATCGCCCGCCACGCGATCTCGGCGACCTCCTGTTCGGCTTCCTTCTTCGAGCGTCCCGACCCGCCGGCGAAGACCTGCTCGCCGATCTGGACCTCGGCCGTGAACTCCTTGGCGTGGTCCGGACCGTCGCTCTTCAGCAGGTACCGCGGCACCCCCAGGTCATGCGTGGATGCGATCTCCTGCAGCGACGTCTTCCAGTCCAAGCCGGCGCCTAGCTCGGCGGCATGGGCGATGCGCTCATCGAAGACGCGGTGGATGACCTCGGTGGCCCGCCCAATGCCGAACTGCACGTAGATCGCGCCGATGATCGCCTCGACGGTGTCGGACAGGATCGACGCCTTGTCGCGGCCCCCGGTGGTCTCCTCGCCGCGACCGAGCCGGACGTGGTCGCCGATCCCGAGCTCGCGGGCCACCTCGGCCAGGGCCTTGGCACTGACCACGGCAGCCCGCAGCTTGGCCAACTGGCCCTCCGGGAAGTCCGGATGCACGGTGAAGAGCGTGTCGGTCACCACGAGCCCCAGTACCGAGTCGCCGAGGAACTCGAGGCGCTCGTTGTTGGGGATTTGACCGTTCTCGTACGCGAACGAGCGATGGGTCAGGGCATGCTCGAGCAGCGCCTCGTCGAGGTCGGGGACACCGAGAACGTCACGCAGATCGCCCATCGGCCGAGTGGGTCAGAGAACCTGGCGACGCTCGCCACGCGGGCCGTACTGGCCGCACTCCGTGCATGCGTGGTGCGGCAGCACCTTCGAATCGCATGACGGGTTGGCGCAGTCGACGAGCTGGGTGGCCGTGGTCTTCCAGGCCGACCGGCGGTGCCGGGTATTGCTGCGCGACAGCTTCCGCTTCGGAACAGCCACGGTTACTCCTTGAGATTCTGGAGCGCCGACCACCGCGGGTCGATCGCTGCTTCATGTGTGTGGTCGGGATCGTCCGCGAGCCGCGCTCCACATTCGGGGCACAGTCCCGGACATTCCGGATCACACACCGGGTTGATCGGCAGTGCGAGCACCACCGCGTCCCGGAGGACTGGTTCGAGATCGAGCAGGTCCCCGTCGAGGGCCAACTCGTCCTCACCTGGATCTGCGTAGAGATACAGCTCCTGGAAATCCACGACAAGGTCGTCGTCGATCTCGGTCAGGCACCGTACACACTCGCCCGTGACCTGCGCCGAGGCGGTTCCCGTTGCCAGGACCCCGTCCATGACCGCCTCGAGCCGCAGCTCGATGTCGATCGGTGAACCCTCGGGCACGCCGTAGACGTCGCTACCCAGGTCCGCCGGTGCTTCAACAGACAGTTCGAGCGTGCGTTCCGTTCCCGGCCGACGTCCCAACTCGTGGGTATCGACGACCAACGGTCCGGTGGACACGTCCGCTCCATCCATCGAAAGTTCCGACTTGTCGTCACGCATGGCTTGCGTGCAGACCAGCGACAAGGGTACCGGGCGGTGCCCGCACGAGGGAAATCAAGGATCCGCCGCCACGGGCCGACCTAGCGGTCCACGTGGCTGAGCGAGCGCAATCCGCGTTCCAGGTGCCACGACAGATACGCCGTGACGATGCCGCTGGCCTCGCGACGGGAGCGGTCGTCGGAGGCCTCGACCGTCTCCCAGTCGCCGACGAGCAGCGCCGCAAGCAGCGCGACAGTCATGGGTGAGGGCGCCGCCGAGCCGGAGACCCTGCACTCGGGACACAGGATGCCGCCGGACGGGGCATGGAAGCTGCGGTGCGGGACGCCAGAATCCGGCACGGCACCACACCGGGCACACGCGTCGAAGCTCGGCGCGAAGCCGGCCACTGCGAGTGCACGCAGCTGGTAGGAATCCAGGATGAGACTCGGCGTCGCACGCCCGCCGACGAGAGCCTTCAGCGCGCCGACCAGGAGCTGAACCTGCTGGACCGCGGGCTCGCCGTCCTCGGAGACCAGCCGCTCGGCCGTCTCCAGCATCGCCGTTCCGGCGGTGTAGGCCGGGTAGTCCGAGCCGAGATCGCGGGCGAAGGGGTTGAGCGTCTCGACCTGGGTGATGATGTCGAGGCTGCGTCCCTCCGCGAGTTGCAGGTCGACGTGCATGAACGGCTCGAGTCGCCCACCGAACCGCGACGACGTCTTGCGCACGCCCTTGGCGACCGCCCGCACCACGCCGCGCTCACGGGTGAGCAAGGTGATGATGCGATCGGCCTCACCCAGTTTGTGCGTGCGCAGGACGACACCCGCGTCGCGGTAGAGGCTCACCCACCCATTGTCCGCGCTGTACAGGAGTCCTCAAGGAGCACACGCGGGACTCATGGGAACAAGACGATGCGGGTACCCCCTTCGTATGAGCAGCCCGTTTGGGTTCAGCGGCGACCCCTCGTCGCGAGTCGTTGCGACCGCCATCCATGCTGGCCACGATGTGCGGCCGGAGGTCGCCGCCCTCTTGGCTCTGGACGACGCGACCCGCCTCCGTGAGGAGGATCCGTTCACCGATCGGATGACCTCCTGCGCCGACTTCCGCGTGACCGTCTGGCGCTCTCGCTTCGAAGTCGATCTGAATCGCAGCCGGAAAGAGGCGGTATACCGCGACCCTGGCGACGCGTGGAGCCTGACGGTGTGGCGGACTGATCCCCCGCCGGACGTCGTCCAGAGATCGCTGGAGATCCACGACAGCTTCTATGAGGAGCTGGGCTCCCACTTGGACCAACTGTCCGACAGCGGGCCCTTCGTCGTGCTGGACATCCATTCCTACAACCATCGCCGCGGGGGACCCGGATCGAAAGCGGCTGCCCAGGTCGGCAACCCTGACGTCAACGTCGGAACGGGCTCCATGCCGGCGACGTGGCGCCCGGTCGCCAACGCGTTCATCGCCGCGCTCGCACAGCAGCGTCCGGGCGGACGCCCGCTCGACGTTCGGGAGAACGTTCGCTTCAAGGGACGGCACCTGGCGCGGTGGGTTCACGAGCGCTACCCGAAGACCGGCTGCGCGCTCGCGCTCGAATTCAAGAAGACTTTCATGGACGAATGGACAGGTGAGGTAGACGTCGACCATCTCGACTCCCTCACCAGCGCTCTCCGCAACGCAGTTCCCTCGGTGCTCGACTCGCTGGAGAGGGCCGCCTGATGGCCACCGTCGCACCGACCATCGAAGACCTGGCGGTCGAACGGGCCATCGCCAAAGTCGCAGAGAGCTTCCGCTTCGTCCTCGACGTCACTCCGGTCAACGTCCTGGAACAGCGCGAAGAGTTCCTGAGCGGTATGACCCGCGCTCCGTCGTTCCGCTACCGCGAGCTGGAGGATGCGCCCGCCGTCCTGAGCGCCGAGCTGGCCGCCATCGATCTCGACGCGGTGCAGGAACCTGCGCTGCGATCGCTGCTTGCGGCGAAACATGCCGAGCTGCAGTTGCAGATCGACATGCTCCAAGTCCGCGGCACCGAGGACTTCCGTCGGCTGAGCACGGATCTCTACGGACCGATCGGCGGAACGCTGGTCCGGAAGGCCGAGACGATCCTGGCCGAGGTCGCGCCATTGAACGACTACAGCGAGGAGCGCGTGCACGCGTCCCGCTTTGCCGAACGCGCCGAACGCGAACTGGACCACTATCGTGCACTCGAACCGGACCTGGGAGTGCATGTCGAGGTTCGTCCGGACGTGGCCGGTGTGATGGTGTCCGGCAGCGTGCTCTTCGTGAGCTCGGCAACGCGAATCCGCGCGAGTCGCGTCGAGGCCTTGGTCCAGCACGAGGTCGGCACGCACCTGCTCACCTATGCCAACGGCCGTTTCCAACCCATCGGCCTGATGGCCTCGGGGCTGGCCGGCTACGAGGAAACCCAGGAGGGACTCGCGGTGCTCGCCGAGTTCCTGGTCGGCGGGCTTTCCCGGTTCCGCCTGCGGCAGCTCGCCGCGCGCGTGGTGGCCGTGAGCCGCATGCTGGACGGCGAATCGTTCACTGACGTCCACGACGCCATGGTCGAGCACGGCTTCACGCCAGGCAGCGCCTTCACCACGACGATGCGTGTCTTTCGTTCGGGTGGCTTGACGAAGGACGCGATCTACCTGCGCGGACTCTTGGACGTTCTTCGCCATGTGCGGGATGCCGCTGATCTGGACCTGCTCTGGCTGGGCAAGTTCGGTCTGGCGCAACTGCCTCTGGTGACCGAGCTGGTCAATCGCGGCCTGCTCAATCGGCCGCGAATCCGGCCACGCTTCCTCGAGTTGCCCGCCACCGCGGAACGACTGGAGACAGCCGCGACGCTCAGCGACGTCGATGGCCTGATCGGCGGTGTCGCATGAAGATCGGATTCGTCGTCAACGACGTCCAGACCGAGCTCCCGGTGTACACCACGGTGCGCCTCGCCATGGCAGCCACGCGCTTGGGCCACGAGGCGTGGTTCATGGGCGTCGGTGACTTCGCGTTCGAGCCGGACGGCTCGCTGGCCGCGATCGCCCGGGTCGCGCCCAAGGGCAAGAAGAACCTGTCGCGCGAAGACTTCCTGTCGGCGGTCCAAGAACCCGATGGCGAACAGCAACTGAGCATCGAGGAACTCGACGTCGTGTTGTTGCGCAGCGACCCGGCCGCCGACACCGGTGATCGGGCTTGGGGCGGCACTGCAGGCATTGCCTTTGGCCAGTTGATCGCATCGAGCGGCGTGCTCGTGGTCAACGATCCCGAGCACCTGGCCAACGCACTCAACAAGGCCTACTTCCAGCATTTCCCGGAGGTCGTCCGGCCTCGCACGCTGATCTCGCGTGACGAGCGCATGATCAAGGAGTTCGTCGAGGAGCTCGGCGGCCGCGCCGTGCTCAAGCCGCTGCAGGGTTCCGGTGGGACGGGCGTCTTCCAGGTGTCGAAATCGGAATCACCCAACCTCGCCCAAATCTTCGAGGCGATCTCGCGCGACGGCTATGTCGTCGCGCAGGAGTTCCTGACCGAGGCCGGAAAGGGCGACGTGCGGATGTTCGTCATGAACGGCAAGCCGTTGATGCGCAACGGTCACTACGCTGCGTTCCGACGGGTGAGCCGAGGGGACGACCTGAGGTCGAACATGAGCGCCGGTGGCAAGGCGACGAAGGTCAAGGTCACCGACGAGATGCTCAGTCTGGTCGACGTCGTCGAGCCCAAGCTGGTCCGGGACGGCATGTTCCTCGTTGGCCTGGACATCGTGGGCGACAAGCTGATGGAGGTCAACGTGTTCAGCCCGGGCGGTCTCGGGAGCTGCCAAGAGCTCTACGAGACCGACTTCGCCGAAGCCGTGATCGAGGATCTGGAGCGCAAAGTCGCCCTCCGCCGGCACTACGGGCCCGGCATGTCCAACCAGCGGCTCGCCGCCATCTGAGCCAAGGCTCGCCCTACTGCGGGATCGTCACCGCGGCTGCTCGGTTGGCCGCCGAGACAACCGCACGCAGCGACGCCATGACGATGTTCGCGTGGATGCCCACGCCCCACACGATCTCGCCGGCGATTTCGCATTCGACGTACGCGGCCGCCACGGCGTCACCACCGGCGGACAGCGCGTGCTCGGAGTAGTCGAGCACCCGGATGTCGGCGCCGGCCTGCCGCATGCCATGCACGAACGCGTCGACCGGGCCGTTGCCCTCGCCCTCGAAGTGGCGACTCTCACCGCGCACGATGAGCTCGACGGTCTGCTCGTCGTGGCCATCGGCGGACGTCTGCGAACTGAACGTCACCAACTCGTAGGGCGTCTCACGGTCGAGGTACTCGGCTTGGAAGATCTCCCAGATCTTCGCCGGCTCGATCTCGCCGCCCACGGTGTCGGTGTGCTCCTGGATGACCCGGCTGAATTCGATCTTCAGGCGTCGCGGCAGGTCCAGCTGGTGCTCAGACCTCAGCACATAGGCGACGCCGCCCTTGCCGGACTGGCTGTTGACCCGGATGACCGCCTCGTACGATCGGCCGACATCCTTCGGGTCGATGGGCAGGTACGGAACACCCCAGGTGAATTCATCCACCGGTACACCGGCCGCCACAGCATCGCGCTCCAGGTGCTCGAACCCCTTCTTGATGGCGTCTTGGTGCGAGCCGGAGAAGGCGGTGTAGACCAGGTCGCCGCCGTACGGGTGACGTTCGCCGACCGGCAGCTGGTTGCAGTACTCCACGGTTCGACGGATCTCGTCGATGTCGTGGAAGTCGATCTGCGGATCGATGCCCTGGCTGAACAGGTTCAAGCCCAGCGTGACCAGGCAGACGTTGCCGGTGCGCTCGCCGTTGCCGAACAGACATCCTTCGATGCGGTCAGCGCCGGCCATGTAGCCCAGCTCGGCCGCGGCCACTGCAGTGCCACGGTCGTTGTGCGGGTGCAGCGACAAGACGATGTGCTCGCGATGGTTGAGGTGTCGGCTCATCCACTCGATCGAGTCTGCGTAGACATTCGGCGTCGCCATCTCGACCGTCGCCGGCAGGTTGATGATGACCGGGTTCTCGGCGTCCGGCACGAAGACCTCCGTGACGGCGTTGCAGACGCGAGCCGCAAACTCCAGCTCGGTGCCGGTGTATGACTCCGGGGAGTACTCGTAGTAGACCTTCGTCTCCGGAATCGTCTCCTCGAACTTCTTGCACAGGCGGGCGCCGGTGACGGCGATGTCCACAATGCCGTCCATGTCCAGGCCGAACACGACGCGACGCTGCAGCGTCGACGTCGAGTTGTAGAGGTGAACGATCGCCTGCTTGGCGCCCCTGATCGATTCGTAGGTGCGCTCGATCAGCTCTTCGCGCGCCTGCGTCAGAACCTGGATGACGACGTCATCCGGAATCAGGTCTTCCTCGATCAGCTGGCGGACGAAGTCGAAGTCCGTCTGCGACGCGGACGGGAACCCGACCTCGATCTCCTTGTAGCCCATCGAGACGAGCAGCTCGAACATCTTCTTCTTACGGGCGGGGCTCATTGGATCGATGAGCGCCTGGTTGCCGTCACGCAGGTCGACCGCGCACCAGCGCGGGGCCTTGGTCATGGTGCGGGACGGCCACTGCCGGTCCGGCAGGTCGATCGGCGGGAATGCCGAATAGCGGTGGATGGGCATGCCGGACGGCTGCTGGGGTGATGTCTGGTGATACATGGGGATCCTCGTGCGGGTCAGAGTGTGAAGGCGACCGGCGTGCACAGACTCCGCGTCGAGGGGCCCGGCCTAGAGGGCCTCGACGCGGCAGCGAAGAAGCAGGTTCGCGATCCGCATGATGGGACAAGCGTAGCAGCCGTTGCGGGAGTGCGGCCTAGATCAGATCCGAGCCTGCAGGCCCGGGTGAATCTTGAACCAGATCGCATACATGGCGGGCAGGAAGACAAGAGTCAGGACGGTCCCGGCCAGCGTCCCTCCGATCAGCGTGTAGGCGAGCGTCCCCCAGAACACTGAATAGGTCAGCGGGAGGAACGCGAGCACGGCAGCCAAGGCGGTCAAGATCACCGGGCGAGCACGCTGGACCGTTGCCTCGACCACGGCGGCGAACGGATCCAGCCCCGCGCGCTCCTTCTCGCGGATCGTTCCGATCAGGATCAGCGTGTTGCGCATCAGGATCCCCGAGAGCGCGATCAAGCCGACGAGCGCGTTGATGCCAAACGGCTGCCGGAACAGGATCAGCGTCGGAACCACCCCGATCAGGCCCAGTGGACCGGTGAGGAAGACCATCACCATCGCCGGAATCGAGCGCACCTGCAGGACGATGATCAGGAGCATCAGCGCGATCATGAGCGGGAAGATGGGGACAAGGGCAGCGGTTGCCTTACCGGATTCCTCGATGGCACCCCCCTGGTCGATGTGGTAGCCGGCGGGCAACGCTTGCACGATCGGCTCCAGCTTCTCGGACACCGCGGCAGAGACGTCCGGGGGTTGCAGCCCCTCGGCGACATCTCCTTGAACCGTGATTGTGGGTACGCGGTCGCGTCGCCGCATGATGGGCTCTTCCATGCGGATGTCGAACTCCCCGACGTGGGAGAGCGGCACACGCTTGCCCTGGGCGGTGACCAACGTGAAGTCAGCGACGGTTTCCGGATTCAGTCGGGTCTCCCCGCTTGACCTGGCGATGAGCTGCACGGTGCGGATGTCCTCCCGTACCTCGGTGAGCGGGATTCCGGAGAGGACGAACTGGAGCTGCTGGGAGACCGCCTCGGAGGTCAGGCCGATGGCTTGGAGCCGGTCCTGGTCCAGCGCGAGGTGCATCGTCGGCACACGAACGCCCCAGTCGGAGTTGACCGTCCGCGTCATCGGGCTGGCGCTCATCACGCGCTCCACATCGGCGGCGATCTTGCGCAGTTGATCGGGATCCGGTCCGCTGACTCTGAAGGCAACGGGATAGGGCGACGGTGGCCCGAAGACCAGCTGCGTGGCGCGCACTCGAGCCTCCGAGGCCAGTCCATCGGCGACGGCCTGCCGAAGCCGCAGCTTCAAGGCATCTCGCTCGTGCTGGTCGTGGGTACGCACCACGATCTTGGCGAAGGATGGGTCGGGCAGCTCTGGATTGAGGGACAGGAAGAAGCGCGGAGCGCCCTGCCCCACGTACGTCGTGAAGACTGACGCTTCCTCCTGCTTCTCCAGCCAACCCTCGACCTTCGCTGCGGCGGCGCTGGTGTCCTGGATGGAGGTGCCGTAGGGCATTTGGACCTCGACCAACAATTCCGGCCGGTCCGAGGTCGGGAAGAATTGCTTCTTGACCAGAGCCATCCCCAAGCCCGCGAGGGCGAAAAGCACAACGACCGCGCCGGCGACGAGCCACTTGCGATCGATGACGCTGCCCAGAAGCTGGCGGAACCGGTTGTAGCGCGGCGTGTTGTACAACCCTGCCTCGGTGACGTGCCGGTAATCAGGCAGCAGCTTGACTCCGAGCAGGGGAGTGAACACGACGGCAACCACCCACGAGGCGATCAGCGCCGTTCCCACGATCCAGAACATGTTCCGCGTGTACTCACCGGCAGACGATGTCGCCAGCCCGTTCGGGAGGAACCCCGCGGCGGTGATCAACGTGCCCGCGAGCATCGGGGCGGCCGTGTGCGTCCATGCGTAGGCAGCGGCTGCCGTGCGACTGAGGCCCTCCTCCAGCTTCACGACCATCATCTCGACGACGATGATGGCGTCGTCCACGAGCAGGCCCAGGGCCAAGATCAACGAACCGAGCGTGATCCGGTCGAAGTTCTTGTCGGTCGCGAGCATGACCGCGAGCACAACGGCAAGCGTCAACGGCACGGCCAACGCCACGACGATCCCGGGGCGCCACCCCATGCTGATGAAGCTCACGAGCATGACCACCAACAGGGCCACGAGGAACTTGATCATGAACTCATCGACCGCATGGTTGATGTTGACCGCCTGGTCACTGACCTTCGTCAGCCGCATTCCCGCGGGCAGGCCGTTGTTGATCGCATCGACTTCGGCGTCCAACGCCTTCCCCAGCTCCCGGCCGTTCCAGCCGTCGCGCATGACGACGCCCAACAACAGCGCGGGTTCGCCGTTGCTGCGCACCATGAAGGTCGGGGGATCCTCGTAGCCACGTTCGACGTCCGCGATATCCGACAGCTTGAGCGTGCGGCCATCTGCCGCGATCGGCGTATCGCGGATCGTCTGTAGCTCATCCAAGGCTCCATCCACCCGCACGAACACGTCCGGGCCTTTCGTCGCCACCGAGCCGGCCGCGGTCAGCGCGTTCTGCCTGTTGAGCGCGGCAAAGATGTCCTGCGGATTGACGCCCAGCGTGGCCAGGCGCTCCTGGGAGAACTCGACGAAGATGCGTTCGGGCTGCTCGCCCACGATGTTGACCTTCTTGACGCCCGGGACGTGCAGAACCCGCTGGCGGAGTTTCTCGGCGTCGCGGACCAGGTGACGCTGCGGCTCGCCTCGGGCCTTCAACGCGAACAAGGCGAAGGTGACGTCGGCGTACTCGTCGTTGACGAACGGTCCGATGACGCCGGCCGGCAGCTTCGACGTCTCGTCGGCGACCTTCTTGCGCGCCTGATAGAACTCCTCCGGAACCTCCGACGGTGGCGTGGAGTCCACCAGCACCAAGGTCGTCAAGGCCAGGCCGGGTCGCGTCACCGTTTCCGTACGGTCGTACCAGCGAAGTTCCTGCATCCGCTTCTCGAGCTTGTCGGCGACCTGGTTCTGCATCTCCTCGGCTGTGGCGCCGGGCCACACCGTGGTGATGGTGATCACCTTGAGCGTGAACGCGGGATCTTCGGCACGGCCGAGCTGCACGAAGGAGACAAGGCCTCCCACGGCCACCAGGACCATGAGGAACGCGGTGATCGCTCTCTCTCGTACCGCGATTGCCGACAGGTTGAACCGGCCCTCGCTCATGGGCGTTCTTCCCGACCGGCGTCTGGGCCACCGACACGGACCCGCTTGCCGTCGCGCATCAGATGAGCGCCCAACGCGACGACGCGTTCGCCCGCACTCACATCGCCGGTGATGTACATGCTTTCGTCATCGACGCGCTCGATGGTCACCGCGCGCCATCGAACCGTCGATGCGCCGTCGATGACCCACACGCCCGGCCCGCGGCCGGCATCCAGCACGGCACCGGAAGGAACCCGCAGGCCGTCCTGACGAGCGCCGGTGCCGTCGGGGACGTCGATGGTGACCGTGGAGCCCAGCGGCGCGTCCGCAAGGTCCCCGGTCAGGACGTATCGTGCCTCGAACGTCCGGGTGA
>DATFFJ010000006.1:0-8788 GCA_035250065.1 Aeromicrobium sp.
CGGAACCGTCGGCGACCAAGGCGACTCCGGCCGAGTCATATCCGCGGTACTCAAGCCGCTGCAGACCGCCGAGAACGACGTCGAGCGCAGAGCGACGACCGACGTACCCGACGATTCCGCACATGGTGGGGGCACCTCCCGTTGGCATAATTCTTATGCCTACGGGGGACAAGGGTAGCGGCGGGCCGGACGCCGACCCCGGTCCGGCAGGATGTTGCCGTGAGTAGCGAGCAGCTGTCGCCTTACGTCGAGCTCGACCGTGCCGCCTGGGCCCGGTTGGCGAACGACGTGCCGCAGCCTTTGACGCCTGAGGGCATCGAGAAGGTGCGTGGCCTCGGTGACGAGCTGGATCTGGACGAAGTGGTTCAGGTGTACCTGCCCCTGACCGAACTGATCAGCCTGCACATTCGGCACGCCGCCAAGCTGTGGCGAGCGCGCGAGTCGTTTCTCGGCCAGCCCCAGCCGGAACGAACGCCGTTCGTGATCGGCATCGCCGGCTCCGTCGCGGTCGGCAAGTCGACCATCGCGCGGCTGCTTCGCGAGCTCCTCGCCGCATCAAGCGCGCACCCGCGGGTTCAGCTGGTCACGACCGACGGATTCCTCTGGCCGAACGCCGAGCTCGAGCGGCGGGGCATCCTGAACCGTAAGGGCTTCCCGGAGTCCTACGATCGCAAGTCCTTGTTGCGGTTCGTCATCGACGTCAAGTCCGGGAAGGACTTGGTCGAGGCGCCGACCTATTCGCACCTCACGTACGACCGCACCGACGAGAAGGTCGTGGTCGACCGCGCGGACATCGTGATCGTCGAAGGCTTGAACGTCCTCGCCCCCGCCAAGGACCGGGGCGATGGATCGCCGGGTCTTGCCGTGAGCGACTACTTCGACTTCGGCATCTACGTCGACGCATCGCCGGCCGACATCCGGCAGTGGTACGTCGAACGGTTCCTGACGCTACGCAAGACCGCGTTCGCGGACCCGGCGTCGTACTTTCATCGCTACAGCGCGCTCACCGACGACGAAGCACGGGAAACGGCAGCCGACCTGTGGGACTCGGTCAACGGACCCAACCTTCGCGAGAACATCCTGAGCACGCGGGGCCGCGCCGACCTCGTCCTGCGGAAGGGGCCCGACCACTCGGTGAAGTGGGTCCGCTTCCGAAAAGCGTGACCTGCGTCAGAGTGCCAGGTTCGCCCGGACGACCTCGGCGATCTTTTCCGCGGCCGCGCGGGCGTCGGCTTCGGTCGGCGCCTCGACCATGACGCGGACGAGTGGCTCAGTACCCGAGGGGCGGAGAAGGACGCGGCCGGAGCCGGCGAGCGAGTCCTCGGCTTCCTGCACAGCCAGCGCCACGTTCGGATCGGTGTCCGCGCGGGACTTGTCGACGTCCGGGACATTGACCAGGACCTGCGGCAGGCGTGTCATGACGCCAGCGAGCTCGGCCAGCGATTGCTTGGTCTGGGCCATCCGGGCCGCGACGTGGATGGCGGTCAGGACGCCATCACCGGTCGTGGCCAGGTTGCTCAGGATCACGTGGCCGGACTGCTCCCCGCCCAAGGTGAACGCGTTGGCTCGCATCGCTTCGAGCACGTACCGGTCACCCACTGCGGTCTGCTCGACCTGGATGCCGGCGGCCTGCATGGCTTGGAGGAAACCGAGATTGCTCATCACCGTGGCGACCACCGTGTCACCGGCCAGCCAGCCGGCTTCGCGGCCGGCCAGCGCGAGGATGGCCAGGATCTGGTCGCCGTCCACGACGGCGCCGGCGGCATCGACAGCGAGGCAGCGGTCGGCGTCACCATCGAAGGCGAAACCGGCGTCCGCGCCGTGCTCGACGACCGCCTTCTGCAGGTCGCCGAGGTGTGTCGACCCACAGTTGGCGTTGATGTTCAGGCCATCGGGCTGGTCGTGGATCGCGACAACGGTCGCCCCGAGCCGCTCGAACGCGGCCGGACCAACACGGTGAGCCGCACCATTGGCGCAGTCGAGGACGATCCGGAGCCCGGCCAGGGACTCGGGGCTCGACGTCACGAGATGGTCGACGTAGGCGTCAAGGCTGGCCGGCGCGTCGAGAACGCGGCCGACCTCGGCACCAGTGGGACGCGTCTCGCGCCGCCCAAGCAGTCCTTCGATCTCGTCCTCGCTGGCGTCGTCGAGCTTCTGCCCGCCGCGGCCGAAGAACTTGATGCCGTTGTCGGGCATCGGGTTGTGGCTGGCCGAGATCATGACGCCGAAATCGGCGTCCCACGCCTCGGTCAGGAAGGCCGCTTCGGGTGTCGGAGCCACGCCGATGCGCTTGGCGTCGACGCCCGCGGCTGCCAATCCGGCGATGACTGCCGCCTCGAGGAACTCCCCCGAAGCCCGAGTGTCGCGCGCGACGACTGCAGTCGGCCGCCGCCCGTCCGAACGGTCAGCCAGCACGCAGGCAGCGGCGAAGGCGAGATCGAGCGCGAGCTCTGCGGTGAGCTCGGCATTGGCGAGTCCGCGAACCCCGTCGGTACCGAAAACACGGCCCATGGGTGTGGCTTCGGCTAACGCTTGGAGTACTGCGGAGCCTTGCGGGCCTTCTTGAGGCCGGCCTTCTTGCGCTCCTTGATCCGCGCGTCACGGGTCAGGAGTCCAGCCTTCTTGAGCAGCGGACGGTTGACTTCCTCGTCCACCTCGTTGAGGGCGCGAGCCACGCCGAGGCGCAGCGCGCCGGCCTGACCGGTCATGCCGCCGCCCTTGACCCGGGCGATGACGTCGAACTTGCCGTCGAGACCGGTCTCGGCGAAGGCTTCCTTCGCGATCTGCTGGTGCAGCTTGTTGGGGAGGTACTCCTCCAACGTCTTGCCGTTGACCGTCCAGGCGCCGGTGCCGGGCACGAGACGGACGCGGGCGATGGCCTCCTTGCGGCGACCGGTGGCAGCAGCCGGGCCGATGGCCGAGTCGCGGCCGGCCGCGGCGGCCGGGGAGGACTCGGAGGTGTACGTGCCGGAGAACTCCTGGTCGGGAAGTTCGGTGGTCTCGGTGTCGCTCATGTGGTGTGCGTCCTTACTGCGAGATCTGCTTGATCTCAAACGGCTGGGGCTTCTGGGCAGCGTGCGGGTGGTCCGGACCGGCGTACACCTTCAGCTTGCGGATGATCTGGTTGCCGAGACGGTTCTTCGGCAGCATGCCGCGAACCGACTTCTCGATGGCCTTGGCGGCGTCCTTCTCCAGCAGGTCACCGTAGGCGATCTGCTTCAGGCCACCGGGGTAGCCGCTGTGCCGGTATACCGGCTTGTCGGTGCGCTTGTTGCCCGACAGTGCAACCTTTTCGGCATTGATGATGATGACGAAATCACCGCCGTCAACGTGCGGGGCGTAGGTCGGCTTGTGCTTGCCGCGCAGCAGCGTCGCCGCTTCAACGGCCAGACGCCCGAGCACGACGTCTTCGGCATCGATGACGTGCCACTGATGCGTGATGTCAGCGGCCTTCGGGCTGTACGTGGGCACGGCTTACCTTCTCGTCGTTCTGGGGTGAAGTTGTGTCGCGCATCCGTCGGATCAATACAGGCGCAACGACGGACCAGAATAACCGGCGCCGGACCCGCGGGTCAAAACGGGCGAAGCCCAGGTGCGCTGGTCATCGGGGTGCGGATCGCACTAGTCGCCAGCCGAGGCCGCAGACTACGGTGGGGCGCGTGACTGACTCATTGACCGTCCGCGACAACCGCACCGGCAACGAATACGAGCTCGCCATCACCGACGACACGATCTCGGCCAGCGAGTTCGGCAAGCAAACCGGGCTTGCCGTCTACGACCCAGGCTTCACGAACACCGCGTCGTGCCGATCGGCCGTCACGTTCATCGACGGTGACGCCGGCATCCTGGAGTACCGGGGCTACCCGATCGAGCAGCTGGCCGAGGACTCGACGTTCCTCGAGGTCGCCTACCTGCTGATCAAGGGCGAGCTTCCGTCCAAGGAGCAGTACGACCAGTGGGTGCACGACATCACGTATCACACGTATGTGCACGAGAACATCAAGAGCCTCATGCAGGGGTTCCGCTACGACGCGCACCCGATGGGGATGCTGCTGTCGAGTGTCGCCGCGCTGAGCACGTTCTACCC
Source organism: Aeromicrobium sp. (assembly GCA_035250065.1). GTDB lineage: Bacteria > Actinomycetota > Actinomycetes > Propionibacteriales > Nocardioidaceae > Aeromicrobium. The sequence goes on from DATFFJ010000006.1 coordinate 4,088, forward strand.
CGACGCCCGCGAGATCTCCGACCCGCACGTTCGCGAGATCCAGGTCATCCGGATGATCGCGAAGATGCCGACCCTGGGCGCATGGGCCTTCCGGCATGCCCAAGGCAAGCCGTACATCTACCCGGACAACGACCTCAGCTACACCGAGAACTTTCTGTCGATGCTCTTTCGTCACAGCGAACCGCAGTACGACGCCGACCCGCGGTTGGCGAAGGCGTTGGAGGTCCTGTTCATCCTGCATGCCGATCACGAGCAGAACTGCTCGACGAACGCCGTGCGTTCGGTCGGGTCCAGCCAGGTTGATCCCTACTCCGCAGTGAGCGCCGGCATCGCCGCCCTCTACGGCCCGCTGCACGGCGGCGCGAACGAGGCCGTGCTCAAGATGCTCCGCAAAATCAAGACCAAGGACAACATCCCGGCCTTCATGGACGGCGTCAAGGAGGGCAATGAGCGCCTGATGGGCTTCGGGCACCGGGTCTACAAGAACTACGACCCTCGCGCCAAGATCATCAAGAAGGCCTGTGACGACGTCTTCGAGGTCACCGGGGTCAATCCGCTCCTCGAGATCGCGCTGGAGCTGGAGAAGATCGCGCTCGAGGACGAGTACTTCGTGAAGCGCAAGCTCTACCCCAACGTCGACTTCTACTCGGGCCTCATCTACGAGGCGCTGCAGTTCCCGGCCGAAATGTTCACCGTCCTGTTCGCCATCCCGCGTACGGCTGGCTGGCTGGCGCAGTGGGGCGAGCTGGTTGACGACAAGGATCAGAAGATCGCCCGGCCGAAGCAGATCTACACCGGGGACCGGCAGCTCAAGTTCGTCCCGGCCTCCGAACGCTGGGCATGACCGCAAACCCGGCGGAAATCACCCGTCTGCCGGTCGTTCGGATCTCGGTGGTCGCGCTGTGTCTGCTTGCCATGGGGGTCGGCGTCGCCTGGCTGTACTGGCCGATGCGCGCTGTGTTGGACGTCGGCGGCGCCTGCGCCGAAGGTGGGCCCTATGTCATCGAGACTCCGTGCCCAGAAGGCTCCACCCTCTTCCTGACGCTCGGCGTTCCGCTGTGGATGGCGGGCGTCTTCATCGGGCTCGTGGCGGCGTCCATCCGGGCGCCGCTCCCGGTCTTCCCCGGCTGGGCGTTCCTGTTCGGAGCCCTCGGGTGGAACTTCCTGGACTACGCGCTCCACGCCGATCCGTCCGGAGACATCGTCGGGAGCTGGCTGGTCTGCGCGATCGTCTTCTGGCTGATGGCCCTGCCCGCCGTCGCGATCTTCCTGGGCGGACCGTTGTTCCGCCGAACGCTCGCCGATTCGGCCGGATCCGGCTTCGTATGGATCGCCACGTATGTCGTGCTCCTCGCCGTTGGATGGTGGCTGGGAACCGCTTCGCTCAACGCCTGGGCGTGACGTGACACTCTTCCGGCTCGATCTCGCCTACGACGGCAGTGCGTTTCACGGATGGGCGGCCCAGCCATCCCTGCGTACGGTCCAGGGAGAGATCGAGACGGCGATCGCCACCGTCCTACGACTGGACGTCCCCGCCCCGCTGACCTGCGCCGGGCGCACCGACACTGGCGTCCACGCGCGCGGGCAGGTGGCGCACGTGGACCTGGATCGCGTCGATCCCGAGATGCTCGCACGACGCTTGCGTCGGATCCTGCCGGACGACATCACGCTGCGTGCCCTGGCCGAAGCGCCGCCGGGGTTCGATGCCCGTTTCTCGGCGCTCGAACGTCGCTACGCCTACCGGATCGCGGACCGTCCGGGCGCCGATCCGCTCATGCGCGGTCACAGGGTGGCGTGGCCGCGAGAGCTCGACGTCGAGGCGATGGACGCAGCCGGGGCTCCACTCCTGGGCGAGCATGACTTCGCGGCGTTCTGCCGCAAGCGGGCGGGCGCCACCACCATCCGAACGCTGCGCGAACTGTCGACCACACGCTTGGCTGATGGTCTCGTCGAGACGACGGTGCGGGCCGACGCTTTCTGCCATTCGATGGTCCGCGCGCTCATGGGCGCACTCGTCGCCGTAGGCGAGCACCGGCAGGATCCGGCGTGGACGCGCGAGGTTCTGGCGGCGGGGATTCGCGATCCGAAAGTAAAAGTCATGCCGGCCCATGGGCTCGTTCTCGAAGAGGTCGTTTACCCGGACGACGACGACGTCGCCGCCCGAGCGGACGAATCGCGCCGCGTGCGCGGGACTTGACGCCGTCACAGCACGCGGGAGGACACTGGATGTATGCCGCTGCAGTGGCACGAGGTCGTTGAGGGAGTCTCGGCACTCCCGCACGTCCACAGCGGCGAGCATGACGGTGCAGCGACGCTGAGCGTGGGCGATCAGATCTTCGCCAAGGACGAGTCGGAATCGATGATCGTCCTGTCCAGTCCGTACGAGCGCGAGGTGATGCTGACCTCAGGCGACCCGGCGGTTGGCTTGGGGCCGACCATTGACGGCCAGGAGTTCGTGCGCGTCTGGTACGAGGAAGCCGAGATGGATGCAGAGATCCTCGAGCTCGTCGGCGAGGGTTGGCGGATCGCCGAGCAGATCGAGGGGCTCGAGCCCAAGTAGCCACTGGCTGGGAGACTGGTCGCGTGGCCAGCCACTACTTCGATGCCGACCCCGGGACGTCGGATCGACGCCGCATGATCAAGGCGACCATCTTCGGTCGCGAGCTTGACTTCATGACCTCGTCCGGGACCTTCTCGCCCGACGGTCTCGACAAGGCCACCGACGTCCTGTTGCGTGAAGTACCGCCGCCGACCGGCGAGAAGACGCTGCTCGACCTGGGCTGCGGCTGGGGCGCGATTGCGGTCGGCCTGGCGCTCGCGGCGCCGGAGTCGACCGTCTGGGCCGTCGACGTCAACTCGCGCGCGCGTGAGCTGACGTCGGAGAACGCCGGCCGGCACCGAGCCCGGGTTCGCGTCGCGGCGCCGGACTCGGTGCCAGGAGAGCTTCTGTTCGACGAGATCTGGTCCAATCCGCCGGTCCGCATCGGCAAGGACGCCCTCCACGGCCTCCTGGCCATGTGGATGGCGAGGCTTGCACCCGGCGGCGCCGGCTACCTGGTGGTGGGAAAGAACCTCGGCGCAGACACCCTCCAGCGGTGGCTGATCAACAGCGGCTTCCCCACCGAGCGCATCGCCAGCGGCCGAGGGTTCCGTGTGCTCTCCGTTCGGCGGGAGTAAGACGAAAAATCCTGCGTCTCGATCGCGATGGGGACGTGACGCAGGACTCTTCGGGTTCGACTGAGGGTTACTCGTCCTCGGCCTTCGACTCCACTGCTTCAGAGTCGGAAGCTTCCTCAGCGGCTTCGCCAGACGTGGCCTCCTCGAGCGCCTGGGCTGCAGCCTCGATCTCTTCGGGCTGCACCGGCTCGTTCTCAGCCGAATCAGCTGGAGCGCCCGGGATCACGTCGGTTTCGACATCTTCGGCGGGCTCCTCGACCGGCTCAGCCTTCTTCGCCTTCGGCTCAGGCTTCGGCTTCTTGGGCGTCTGATTCTGCGGCGGGAAGTCCTTGGACTCCACGATCTCGATCACGGCCATCGGCGCGTTGTCACCCTTGCGCGGCCCCACCTTGGTGATGCGGGTGTAGCCGCCTGGACGGGTCGCCATGGCCGGGCCGATCTCGGTGAAGAGCGTGTGCAGGACACCCTTGTCCCGGATGACGCGGACGACATGGCGACGGTTGGCCAGCGTGTCGACCTTGGCCTTGGTGATCAGGGCTTCGGCGTAGGGACGCAAGCGACGCGCCTTGGCCTCGGTCGTCGTGATCCGGCCGTGCTCGAACAGCTGCTGAGCCAGGTTGGCCAGGATCAGCCGCTGGTGGGACGGGCTGCCGCCGAGGCGGGCGCCTTTGGTGGGGGTAGGCATGTGTCTATCTCCAGGTGGTTGCGGTCACCGAGGTGAGCGGCACTGAATCAGTACTGCTCGTCCTCGGCGAAGCTGATGTCGTCATCGTCGTAGGCGCCCATGACGGCGGACGGGTCGAATCCGGCCGGGCTGTCCTTGAGTGCAAGGCCCATCTCAGCGAGCTTGGCCTTGACCTCGTCGATCGACTTCTGCCCGAAGTTGCGGATGTCGAGCAGGTCCTGCTCGGAGCGGGTGATGAGCTCGCCCACCGTGTGGACACCCTCACGCTTGAGGCAGTTGTACGACCGGACGGTGAAGTTGAGGTCCTCAATCGGCAGCGCCAGATCGGCGGCAAGCTGCTCATCGACCGGCGACGGGCCAATATCGATGCCCTCGGCCTCGACGTTGAGCTCACGGGCCAAGCCGAACAGCTCGACCAGCGTGGACCCGGCCGACGCAATCGCGTCGCGCGGCAGCATCGAACGCTTGGTCTCGACGTCGATCACGAGCCGGTCGAAGTCGGTGCGCTGCTCGACGCGGGTGGCCTCGACCTTGTAGGTCACCTTGAGGACCGGGCTGTAGATCGAGTCGACTGGCATGCGGCCGATCTCTTCCTCACCGGTCTTGTTCTGCGCGGCAGAGACGTAGCCACGACCGCGCTCCACGACGAGCTCGATCTCCAGGCTGCCCTTCTCGTTCAGCGTGGCGATGTGCAGATCAGGATTGTGCACCTCTACCCCGGCGGGCGGAGCAATGTCTGCAGCCGTCACCTCACCGGCACCAGCCTTACGCAGATACATCGTGACCGGCTCATCCTCCTCGGAGGATACGACCAGGCCCTTGAGGTTCAAGATGATCTC
>DATFFJ010000007.1:0-2397 GCA_035250065.1 Aeromicrobium sp.
CCAGAATGCCGATTGGGAGGCGTCCAGCCGAGCGTCATCGCCGGTGGCCATGGCCTCGGCGCCAAACTGCAGGGAGTTGAAGAAGTCGTTGCTCCAGTACGAGAGCAGGACGTTCAGGCGCACCGAGGCCAGGGCCAGGAACAGGACCGCTCCGATGAGCGCAAAGACCTTGGGGGCGTCCGGTCCGCGGAAATATGCACCGCTCACCCGCCAGAACTCGCGCCCCCACGTCGTTCCCGCCAGCAGCAGGCCGATCACGACAGTTGAGAGGACGAACGTGAGTGGAAACACCCACGAAAGCCAGATCAGCGAATCGACGAGCTCGTGGCCCCAGTCGCGCGACGTATCCATAGCCGGGGAGCCTAGTGCGGGTGGTGGGGTGCACCGCTAGCGTGTTCGCATGGGAAAACGTGATCTGACCGGCAAGGTCGTCGCCATCACCGGTGCCGGCAGCGGCATCGGGCGTGCGTTGGCACAGCTAGCCGCCTCGCGCGGCGCAAGGCTCGCCTTGTCCGACTGGAACAAGGTTGGTCTCGACGAAACCGTCGAGCTCGTCGGCGACGAGGTCCAGGTCCTCAGCACGCAGGTCGACGTCGCCGACCGCGCCGCCGTCGCGGCCTGGGCCGATGAGGTCGCTCGGCACTTCGGTCAGGTCAACATGATCGTGAACAACGCCGGTGTCTCCGTCGCCGGCGACTTCCTGGAGATGAGCTACGAGGACTTCGACTGGATCGTCGGAATCAACTTCACCGGGGTCGTCAACGGAACCAAGGAGTTCCTGCCCCACCTGATCGCTTCCGGTGACGGCTACCTGGTCAACATCTCGTCGCTGTTCGGGCTCATCTCCATGCCGGGCAACTCCGCATACAACGCCACGAAGTACGCGGTGCGCGGCATGACCGAGGCGATTCGCGAAGAGATGCTCATCGCCAAGCATCCCGTCGGCGTCACGTGTGTGCACCCCGGTGGCATCAAGACCGGCATCGCTCGGCACGGCCGCAAGACCGTCTCGCAGGATGCGGAGGCGCTCGACCAGTTCTTCGACGAGAAGCTGGCGCGCATGAGTCCCGACAAGGCGGCTCAGATCATCCTCGACGGCGCGTTGGCGCACAAGCCGCGTGTGTTGGTCGGGTTGGATGCACACCTCATCCACCAGTTCGCCCGCATCACCGGAGCGCGCTATCAGGACATCTTCGCTGCGGCATCCAAGCGGTTGATGCCGGGGCCGAAGTCCTGAACCACTGACGGTTCTGCCCAAGAACGCAGTGTCTCGGCCACGCCACCGTCGATCTTGACCGTGGCGAGGTCGTCGCCGCGGGTGGCTCCTCGGTTGACGATGACGATCGGGATGCCGCGCTTGGCAGCGTGCCGGACGAATCGCAGGCCGCTCATCACCTGGAGTGACGAGCCGAGCACCACCAGCGCCTCGGCGTGGTCGACGAGCGAGAAGCAGCGCGCGACGACCTCTTTGGGGACACTCTCCCCGAAGAACACCACGTCGGGCTTGAGCCGTCCGGCGCAGTGCTCGCAGCTGGCAACGATGAAGCCGTCGGTGGCTTCGAGTCCGACGTCGCCGTCGGGCAACACCGTCGCATCCAGCTCCGACCAGCCTGGATTGAGCCGCTCGAGTCGCTGATGCACCGTCGTCCGTTCAGCCAGCGCCGTGCAGTCCAGGCACCGGACCCGGTCGATTCGACCGTGCAGGTCGATGACGTCGCGATGCCCGGCCCGCTCGTGCAGGGTGTCAACGTTCTGCGTGATGAGCCCGGTCAGCGACTCTTGGCGTTCGGCGAGCCACTGATGCGTGGCATTGGGCTGCACGCTGCGCATCCGTGACCACCCGACGTGTGCTCGGGCCCAGTAGCGCCGGCGGTTGGCCTCGGACTCCAGAAACTCCTGGTAGGTCATGGGTGACCGCGCGACCGAGCCGGGCCCCCGGTAGTCAGGAATACCGGAGTCGGTGCTGACGCCGGCACCGGTCAGCACCAGCCAGCGGCGGCCGGCAAGGACGTCAGGAAGCATTGATCGGAGCCTATGCCTGCATCCCAATCGCGGCGAGCCGGACAGTGCGGCAGCATGGCGGTATGACGGTCAGTGAAGCCACCCACCTCGACGTTCTCATCGTCGGCGCCGGCCTGTCCGGCATCGATGCCGCGGCACACATCGCCAAGGCGTTCCCCGGTCGCAACTATGCGGTTCTCGAGCAGCGGCACGAACTCGGTGGAACATGGAGCCTGTTCAAGTACCCGGGCATCCGGTCGGACTCCGACATGTTCACGCTCGGCTACGGCTGGAAGCCCTGGGATGGCGAAGCGGCCATCGCCGACGGGCCGGACATCCTCAACTACCTGAAGGAAGCAGCGCGCGAAACCGGGGTCGACCAGCGCATTCGCTACC
>DATFFJ010000008.1:0-2317 GCA_035250065.1 Aeromicrobium sp.
AGACCGGAACACCATGCGGGCAGCTCGGGTGCGGCTTCTCAACACGTGGGTATCCCGACGCGATGGCCGCCGACCGGCTGCGCTGGGCGAACCGTCGGGCAGTTGACAGTCCGCGACCTAGCCTCGAAAAGACCCTAACGAAATGATGATGATTGCGTTATGGCCGTGACTCTAGCCTAATCGGCAGTGCCGGGGAAGGACCAATGTCTACTCCGGACACCACCAATCCGGCCCGACATCAGCTCCCGCCGGCGGGTTCGGCCAGGCGCAGTTGATCCCCGACGCGGGTGTCTGTCGCCGATGCCTGCCCGACGGGAAGCTCGAGACAGTCGCGCGCGCCACGCGCCCACCACACGACCCGCCAGGGCTTGAGATTCGCGGCGATCTTCGTCACGCGCATCTCCTTCGACACGAAGACGGCGTCGATCGGGTAGCGCATGAAGAACATATGGATCGACGGCGACCGCTCGATCCACAGGCCCTCGCCTGGCTCGATCACAGCTGTACGCAGAAGGCCGACCGACCGATCGAGCGCCGAGCTGGCGACTCGGATGGACTCGCCGACGACGGTGCCTCGAGTCACGTTCTCGACGCGAACGATGCGGGCTTCGCTCATCGCAGCATCATGCCACCGGCCCAGCACACGGAAGACGCCCCGGCCGGTACTCGGTCGGGGCGTCTCCGCCGCTGATGAGGATGAAACCTCAGCTCAGTTGATGAGCTGGATCCCCAAGGTCTGATTGTTCGGGTCGGGTCCCGGCGCCGCCGTGACCTGCCCTGTGTAGGAGGTGGTGATGAAGCGGCCAGCCAGGCAGTCGGTCGCTCCGTTGCCGGTCGCGCAGATCGTGCCGTTGCTGCCCTGGATGTACGCACCGTGGTCATAGCCAGCGGTCACGCACTCGGGAATCGTCGATGAGCACAGCTCGAATGTCGTCATTGCGGCGAGGTGGGTCCACTGGTCGGGTCCGTTCCCGCCAAGCGCTCCGGCCGGGCAGTCGGTCACGCCCGGGCCGGTCGGCGTCGCGTCGCACGTCGCGTCGAACAGCGGGATCTGAACGCGCTGTCCGTCCCACGTCCGCATGGCGGCCTCGACGCCATCCGGACCGCCCGTCTCGGTCACCTGGAACCACTGTGGCCAGCTGAGCGCGGGGTTGCTTGGCGTGAGAATGGCGTCGCGAAGCTCGTCCGTTCCGCCGCCCGGTGGCGTCCAGTCAATCCACCCGACGTTGCCCGGGCCACTGCTGCAGAGGGGAACGATGAGGACGGGGCTGGGGTTCTGCCAGAACTCGAGTGGCGAATTGAACACGATGCTATTGCTGCCGTTGCAGTCGAAGACGTTCACCGGGAACGTGAGCGGAAGCATGTTGCAGCCCGCGGCGGCTGAGCAGACACCCTCGAGATAGCCGGTGACGGCCGTCGCGTCCTCGCGCGCGGTGAACGTCTGGATGCCGACGATCTGGGCGAGGAAGGTGTCGAACTCCTGCTCGTTGCGTGAAAGGACGCCAGCCGCCCCCGGCGGGATGGCGCCGTCGCCGACGACGGCCGCGACGGTGTCATCGGTCGTAATGGCCCCGGCGGGCGTGAGCAGGTTGCCGTCGATGTCGGTGTAGAAGGCCGTATCAACGACGGTCCCGTTCTCATCGGCCGCCTGGTTGACGGCGTCTTCGACGTCGTCATCGGTCTTCGCAGGAGAGACTCCGGCGAGGTTCTGCATGAGGACCGTGGCGCCGGCCTCGGCGGCGGCATCCGCCGCGTTTTGAGTGTCCCGCTGGCGCGCCCAAGCGAACCCGCCGTCGATGACGAGCGCGACCATGGCGATGATGGCGACGAGACCGACCGCCACGATCACGAGGATCTGGCCGCGTTCGGAGGCGTCGCGCTGCTTGGTGGGCATTTCAGTTGCTCCAGTAAGAATGGTCGGATGAATCGGATGAATCGGATGAGGTGGAAGGCGTTGGATCACGGCGACGCGAACCTCCGCTCGATGGCCTGGTGCGTCTCCGCGGACAAGTCGATGGCGCCAACGAACGGCGTGGCGGGAACGAATGAGTGCCTGATCTCGACGCGCACGACGCAGCCGATGTCGTACGGCACGGTCGAGCACGGGCCGCCTGCCGACAGGTCAGGTGCGAGGAAGGTGACTGTCACGTCGGCGGTCGTGATGGGCATCAGGCCCGAGCCGCTGTCGACCGCCTCCTGCTGGATGTCGGCGACATTCTGGTCGACGATGGCCAAGCGCACCGCCTCACGCGAGGCGTTCGAGATCGTGCTGTAGTAGAAGACCGCGCGACCCAGGTCGAACAGGCCGAGCACGACG
>DATFFJ010000009.1:0-3110 GCA_035250065.1 Aeromicrobium sp.
CACCGACGACGTGATACTTGGCGCCCGTCTCCTTGTCCTTGATGCCCAGCAGCAGGAACTGCTCGACGAGGAACCCATTCTTCCAACCGTCGTAGGACGCCAGGCGCAGGCCGTGCGCGATCTTGCCGAGCAGCGCGTTGCCGCCGTAGGACGACCCGAAGTGCATGATCGTCCGCTCGTCGGCGATCGTGTAGAAGTAGCGCTTGTCATCCGGCGTGCCCTGGCCGAGATTCGGCAGGTCGCCGGTGACGTGCACGGCGCGAACGAAGTGATCGGGCTCGACGAGCTCGTTGATGTACTTCACCCCGACGCGGGCCATCTTGATCATGTGCAGCACAACCGTGCGGCTGTCGGTCAGCTCGACACCTGCGGCGAACTTCTCCAGCGGCGAACCCTGCGGTGCCATGAGGTAGGGCACCACGTACATCGTCTTGCCGGCTGACGCGCCGGTGACGAGGGAGAGGTAGTTCTCCTTGGCTGGGCCGGACGGCTGCCAGTTGTTGTAGACGCCCTTGTCGGCCGGGTCGGCGGTGGCGACGATGGTGCGCTCCTCGGCGCGAGCGGTGTCCTTGACGAAGGAGCGGGAGTAGGTGCGTCCGCCAGCGACCGGCAGGAGCTCGCCGGCGTCGAGGGACTCCTGGGTCAGCCGAGCCTCATCCTCGGCGTTGACGACTTCGATCCGCTCGGCACCGGTTACCCCAAACCAGTACTTCACGTACTCGCGTACGGATTCGTTGGTGAGACTGGCGGCGTCGAGAACGCCATCGACGTCAGTCATGGTGGGCCTTTCGCGGGAACGTCGTGAATTCAGGTGGATTGATTCCTCCGGCAGGGTACCTGCCCAGGAATCTGGGGAAGCAGGGCGACACCGACACCACCTGTACTGGTCGATCGGCGAAACCCAACCCACCGGCTCTGCGAGGTCACGCCGCGGTGCGTTAGGAGGCCAATTTACCCGAGAAGCTTCGCCGCGTCGCGCCGGGCGGCCCACTGTGAAGCGCGCGAAACATGCGGGAGGTGATCTCCGTCGCACTGTTGGCCCGGAATCGACGAATTCCTTGGGACTGCAGCAATCTCACATGCACGCTGTCGTGAGCGAGAGGAAAGGGTTTACGGCTCGGTAACAGGCGCATCCCGGTCATGAAATCTCCCGAACCTAGCGTCAGGTGCATGAGTGAGGAAGCAAGGCAGAAGCTCGTCGTCGTGGGCGCCGGCATGGTGACCCAGCGGCTGGTGGAAGCCCTCGATGCGCGTGGAGCCACCGCGAGCTGGGACATTGAGGTGTTCGGCGAGGAATCACGCCCGCCGTACGACCGCGTCGCCCTCACGTCGTTCTTCAGCGACAAGGATCCAGAGGACCTGCTGCTCGGGGATCAGGACCTCTGGAAGCGGCCGGGAATCCGCCTGCATCGGAATGCCGTGGTCACGGGCATTGACCGGGAAGCGAAGACTGTCTCGGCGCTCAACAAGGCGATCAGCTACGACGCCCTGGTCATGGCCACCGGCTCCTATGCGTTCGTCCCACCGGTCAAGGGCAGCGACCTGCCCGGAAGTTTCGTCTATCGCACGGTCGACGACGTTGCCGAGCTGCGCGCGTGGGTGGTGGATCGCGGCGAGAAGCTGGGCCGCAAAGTCCGCGGCGTGGTCATCGGCGGCGGCCTACTCGGACTGGAGGCTGCCGGCGCGCTCACCGCGCTCGGCGCCGACACGACGGTGGTGGAGTTTGCGGACTGGCTGATGCCGCTGCAGGTCGACCGGGCCGGTGGTGAAGCGCTGCGTCGGCTCATCGAGCAACTCGGCGTCAAGGTCATGACCTCGACCGCCACCACCGAGGTGAAAGCCGGGCGGGACGGCCGGGTCGGCCAGATGCGCTTCTCTGACGGCGGAAGGCTCCCGGTCGACGTGGTTGTGTTCGCGACCGGCGTGCGGCCGCGGGACGAGCTGGCGCGGGACGCGGGCTTGGAGGTTCACGAACGTGGCGGCATCATCGCCGACGAGGCGTGCCGCACGAGCGATCCCGACATCTACGCCGTCGGTGAAGTCGCCTTCATCGCCGATCGGGTTTGGGGTCTGGTCGGCCCCGGCTACTCGATGGCCGAGGTCGTCGTCGACCGTCTCCTCGGCGGACAGGCGACGTTCGAAGGTGCCGACCTCAGTACGAAGCTGAAGTTGCTCGGCGTCGACGTCGCCAGTTTTGGGGACGCGTTCGCCGCCACCTCCGGAAGCCTCGAGGTCGTGTACGCCGACCCGTTGGCCGGGGTCTACAAGAAGCTCGTCATGAGCGATGACGCCTCCACGCTTCTCGGCGGCATGCTCGTCGGCGATGCGTCCAGTTATGCCTCGCTGCGACCGATGGTCGGCGGTGCGCTCGGCTCCGATCCGACCGCGTGGCTTCTGCCCGAGGGCGTCGAACCACCGAGCGGCGTGGCGCTGCCTGACGACGCCAACGTCTGCTCCTGTTACAACGTCTCCGCCGGCGAGATCCGAGGTGCCGTCACCGACCACGCGTGCACCAACCTCGGCGAGGTGAAGGCGTGCACGAAGGCCGGCACCGGGTGCGGATCCTGCGTCAACCTGGTCAAGAAGCTGGTGGACACGCAGCTGGTCGAGGCAGGCATCGAGGTCAGCAACGCGTTGTGCGAGCACTTCGCATTCACCCGCGCTCAGCTGTTCGACATCGTCCGAGTGAGTGGGATCTCGACCTTCAGCGAGTTGCTGGACAAGCACGGGACCGGCCGCGGCTGTGACATCTGCCGTCCGGTCGCGGCCTCGATCCTCGCGTCGCTCGGCAAAGGCCATGTCCTCGACGGCGAGAACGCATCGCTGCAGGACACCAACGACCATGTCATGGCCAACTTGCAGAAGGACGGCACGTACTCGGTCGTCCCGCGCATTCCCGGCGGCGAGGTGACGCCCGAGGGGCTCATCGCGATCGGCCAGGTCGCCGCGGACTTCGGGCTCTACACGAAGATCACCGGCGGTCAGCGCATCGACCTGTTCGGCGCGACCGTCGACCAGCTGCCGGAGATCTGGCGCCGGTTGGTCGACGCGGGCTTCGAGTCGGGGCACGCGTACGGCAAGGCGTTGCGCACGGTGAAGTCCTGCGTGGG
>DATFFJ010000010.1:0-2739 GCA_035250065.1 Aeromicrobium sp.
CTTCTACACCGGCCGGGAGGAGGAGTTCGCCGGCGCGCTGGGCGAGTTCCTGTCGGGACTCAGTCGGTGATGTGGTAGACGAGCGCCTTACGGCTGCTTCGGCGTCTTGTACTCGGCTTCCTTCTGGAACGGCTCCCATACGGTCTCGTAGCCGACGAACCCCTTTTCGTTCGCCGGCTTCTGGCGCGTCGTCACGAAACGCGCTTTGCCGTCAGGGACTTTGGTAGGGGCGGGCTTCTTTTCCTCGCTCATATAGGCCTCATGAGTGATCGGTCGATATCCGGGCGCGCAACGATCGCGCCGCCCGCTCTTGTTTCTTCCTCGGTCGCGTCGCGCACGGCCAGGACCTCGAGCGTAAACACGACTTCCCGGCCGCAAAGCGGGTTGTTGCCGTCGATCGTCAGCGTCTCGCCGTCCATGCGCGTCACGAGGAAGCTGCGGGTCTGGCCCTTGTCGTTTTCCATGAGGATGGAGGTGCCGATTCTCCGATACTCCTCGGGGACGTTCTCGATGCGATCGGTCACCACCAGCGACTCGTCCCGGGGGCCGAAGATCCGGTTGCCGTCGATCGGCACTTCGATGACGTCGCCCGCGGACTTGCCCTCCAGCGCCTGGTGGACGGAAGGGGCCAGGATTTCGTTGTGCCCGTGAACGTAACCCAGCGGGAACTCGACCCGGGTGAGGACGTGCCCCGACTTCCTGTCGGTCACCTTGTAGGTGAGCTCCACGAACTTGCCGACGCGGATGCGCTCAGAAGATGGAGGCACCGAAGATCCTGACCTTGCCGTTTTCATAGCCGAGGACCAGCCGGCCGAGCCATTCGCCCGGCCTCCTGGTGCTGCGCTGCCGGTAGAGAACCGTCACATGCTCGCCGCGGCGGATGATGCCGAGCGAGTCGATCTCCTCGGACAGGTTTCTCGCCAGCTCGCTGTTCGCGAACTGGTGGCCCGCGACGACCTGGTCCATGGCGAGCGCGAGCGAGCTGGAGAAGTTCTTCGCGAATTCCCCGTACTCGCCCTTGTTCGAAGACCTGACGAGGTCGCGCCACAGAGGCTGTGCTATGGCCAGAATCTCCGCGTCCGTTTTCTCAATGATGTTCACCATCCGAAACCAGGTGATAGCAGGGTGCCTTCTCCATGGTGTACTCGCCGGTTTTCGGATCGCGGCGCGAGACGGTCAGCACGTGCCAGTTCGCGTCGTCCACCTTCATGGCGTCGCCCCGATAGTAGTAGCCCGGCCAGCGGGTCTCCTTGCGGAACAGCGTGTGCTGCGTGACGCACTCCGCGGCGCGATGACGGTGCTTCAGTTCCCACGCGCGCAGCAACTCGTGAATGTCCTTGGCGGCCAGGCTCTCGAGGTCTTCCTCCATGATCTTGAGCTTCTTGAGGCCGATATTCAGGAGCTTCTCGTTGGTCATGTAGCTGACGGTCACGCCGCCGCAATACTCGTCCATCAGCTTCTGCAGGCGGTCCAGGCCCTGCTGGGGATTGATGTAGTGCGGGTTGACGTCGCCCGCCACGATGGCGTTGCGGTAGGTCTTGTAATGCTCCAGGGGCTTGTAGATCTCGTTCTTCCGGCGCTCGATCTGCTCGTCGGATACGACGATGCCCTCGCCTTTGCCGTCGTCGATGTACTTGCAGGCGGCCTTCGCGGCGAGGCGGCCTTCGGTGAACGACCCCGACGAGAAGGCGTGCGGCGTGCCGCCGACCGCGTCACCGGCGCCGAACAGGCCTTCGATGGTCGTCATGCGGTTGTAGCCCCAGAAATACTCGGGCGGGGAAACGTCCTCGGGACCCGAGCACCAGGCGCCCGAGCAGGTCGCGTGCGAGCCCATGACGTAGGGCTCGGAAGTGGTCAGCTCGGGATTCTCGTTCTTGGGATCGACATCGGTGGCGGCCCACAGCACCGCCTGGCCGACGGTCATGCCGAGGAAGTTCTCCCAGCCCACCTCTTCCAGGTGCGGATCCTGGAAGGCGCGCATGGTCACCATGTGGATGGGGCCGCGGCCGGCGTTCACTTCCTGGATGATGCAGTGGTTGCGCAGGCAGGTCGGGATCGGCCGGTGGGTCAGGTGCGAGGCCTCCGGATCGAGGTATTCCTTGCCGACCATCTGTTGCAGCGCGGGGAACCACTTCGACTCGTATTCCTCGCCAAGGCAATTTTGCGTGTAGGTCTTCAGGTGCAGGAAGTAGGCGCCGACCGGGCCGTAGCCGTCCTTGAAGCGCGCCAGCACGATGCGGTTCTCCATCTGCGTCATCTTGGCGCCGGCGTTGATCATGAGCCCGTAGGCGGACGCGGACGACCAGGGCGCGTACCAGGTGCGTCCCGAGCCTTCGCCCACCGAGCGCGGCTTGAAGATGTTGGACGCGCCGCCCGCGCCGCAGATCACGGTCTTGGACTTGAAGACGTGGTAGTTACCCGTGCGCACGTTGAAGCCGACCGCGCCGGCCACCCGGTTCTCCTTGCCGTCGTCCATCAGCAGGTGGGTGACGCAGATGCGGTTGAAGACCTTGTCCGCCGACTTCTTGGCGGCCTCGGCCACGATGGGCTTGTAGGACTCGCCGTGAATCATGATCTGCCAGCGCCCTTCGCGCAGGTAGCGCCCGGTCTTCGGGTCCTTCATGATCGGCAGGCCCCACTCCTCGAACTGGTGCACCGTGGAGTCGACATGGCGGGCCATGTCGAACAGCAGGTCTTCGCGCACCAGCCCCATCAGGTCGATGCGGGCGTAGCGGACAT
>DATFFJ010000011.1:0-2648 GCA_035250065.1 Aeromicrobium sp.
TGCAGCGGCGCCGAGGACGCGCTGTCGAGGTCGCCGGGCCCGGCCGGAGCAGCAGTCACAGGGGCAACTTATGCCACGCGACGCCCACCGCAGGCGCGAGCACCGCCCGCCGCCGGCGCGAGCACGGAGCCCGACCTGCACGGATCGCCCGACACCCGACCCTGCCCTGCCCGGCGTCGCCCGTTGGGGATACTCTCTGTACGTCGAAAAGGACCGAGAGAGAGGCTCGTCAGTGGGTCTGCAAGTCCCCAAGCTTTCAGGCGTGCCTGCGAGGCGCACCCTGAAGGCCGCGCTGCTGGGCGTGACGATGCTGGTGCTGGCCGGATGTTCCGAGGCCGACCAGCACCAGATCCGCAACCTCGCGATGCCCGACCGCGCCAGCGCCGAAGGTCCCTACACCTACGAGCTCTGGAAGTGGGCCTGGGTCGCCGCCATGGTGACCGGCGTCATCGTCTGGGGCCTGATCTTCTACGCCGTGGTGAGGTTCCGTCGCCGCAGCGACGACGAGGTCCCGCGGCAGACGCGCTACAACCTGCCGCTCGAGGTCTTCTACACCATCGCCCCGGTGCTGATGTGCGTGGTGTTCTTCTTCCACACCGTCC
Source organism: Aeromicrobium sp. (assembly GCA_035250065.1). Taxonomy (GTDB): domain Bacteria; phylum Actinomycetota; class Actinomycetes; order Propionibacteriales; family Nocardioidaceae; genus Aeromicrobium. Next base: position 603 of record DATFFJ010000011.1, read on the forward strand.
GCGTCCAGGACGAGGTCATCAAGCTCGACGACAACCCCGACATGACCGTCGAGGTGCTCGGCCAGCAGTGGTCGTGGACCTTCAACCACGGCGTCGGCGAGCAGGACCCCTCGGCCACCGGCGGGACGGACGAGAACGGTGAGCCCGACTTCGCGTACGGCTCCTACGTCTACACCTCCGGCACCGGCGCCCAGATCCCGACGCTGGTGATCCCGGTCGACCAGACCATCCAGTTCAACCTGCACTCGCCCGACGTGATCCACGACTTCGGCGTGCCGTCGTTCCTCGTCAAGATGGACGTCATCCCGGGCCGGGTCAACAAGCTCCAGGTCACCCCGACCGTCGAGGGCGAGTACGTCGGCAAGTGCTACGAGCTCTGCGGTGTCTCGCACTCGCGGATGCTCTTCAACGTCGAGGTCGTCAGCCAGTCGGAGTACGACGCCTACCTCGCCGACCTGGCCGAGGCCGGCAACACCGCCGAGACGCCCATTCTCGGCGGCAGCTACGTCCGGGACCAGGCCGGTCTCGATGACGAGTCGGAAGGACACAGCGAGTGAGCGCCGCAACCACCGCCACGCCGCACGCCGCGGCACCGCCGCCGGAGCGCAAGCCCCTGGGTGAGCAGGCCGTGCGGATCCTCACCACCACCGATCACAAGCTGATCGGCAAGATGTACCTGATCACCTCGTTCGCGTGGTTCCTGGTCGCCGGCCTGATGGCCATGCTGATCCGCTCGGAGCTGGCCTACCCCGGCTCGCAGATCGTCAACGACCAGCTCTACAACCAGCTGTTCACGATGCACGGCACGATCATGCTGCTGCTGTTCGCGACGCCGCTGTTCTTCGGGTTCGCCAACGTGATCATGCCGCTCCAGATCGGTGCGCCCGACGTGGCGTTCCCGCGCCTCAACATGTTCAGCTACTGGCTGTTCCTGTTCGGCGGCCTGATCGCCGCGTCCGGCTTCCTCACCCCGCAGGGTGCGGCCGACTTCGGCTGGTTCGCCTACACGCCGCTGTCCGACGCCGTCCGCAGCCCGGGCGTCGGTGGCGACCTGTGGATCATGGGCCTCTGGATGGCCGGTCTCGGCTCGATCCTCGGAGGCGTCAACTTCATCACCACGATCATCTGCATGCGCGCACCCGGCATGACCATGTTCCGGATGCCGATCTTCGTGTGGAACACGCTGATCACCAGCATGCTCGTGATCCTGGTCTTCCCGATCCTCGCCGGCGCGCTGCTCTCGCTGGAGGCCGACCGGATCCTCGGCGCCCACGTCTTCGACCCGTCGCACGGCGGACCGATCCTGTGGCAGCACCTGTTCTGGTTCTTCGGCCACCCCGAGGTCTACATCATCGCCCTGCCGTTCTTCGGCATCATCTCCGAGATCCTCCCGGTCTTCAGCCGCAAGCCGATCTTCGGCTACGTCGGCCTGGTCGCCGCGACCCTCGGCATCGCGATGCTGTCGGTGGCCGTGTGGGCCCACCACATGTTCGTCACCGGCGCGGTCGACCTGCCGTTCTTCTCCGGCATGACGTTCCTCATCGCCGTGCCGACGGGCGTGAAGTTCTTCAACTGGATCGGCACGATGTGGGGCGGGTCCCTGTCCTTCGACACCCCGATGCTGTGGTCGATCGGCTTCCTCACGACCTTCCTCTTCGGTGGTCTCACCGGCGTCATCCTGGCCAGCCCGCCGCTCGACTTCCACGTGTCCGACTCCTACTTCGTGGTGGCGCACTTCCACTACGTCGTCTTCGGCACGGTGGTGTTCGCGATGTTCGCCGGCTTCTACTTCTGGTGGCCCAAGATGACCGGCAAGATGCTCGACGAGCGTCTCGGCAAGCTGCACTTCTGGATCCTGTTCATCGGCTTCCACACCACGTTCCTCGTCCAGCACTGGCTGGGTGTCGAGGGCATGCCGCGTCGCTACGCCGACTACCTGCCCGAGGACGGCTTCACCACGCTCAACCAGATCTCGACCGTGGGTGCCTTCCTGCTCGGCGCGTCGACGCTGCCGTTCCTCTACAACGTGTACGTCTCCGCCAAGGG
>DATFFJ010000012.1:0-4712 GCA_035250065.1 Aeromicrobium sp.
CCACTCGGAAGCTCCGGCAAGCCGAGCATGCTGGTGATGTAGGTCCACGAGTCCGGGTGGATCGTGATGACGATGCGCCAGTAGTGGGAGATGGCATCGGACCCGTTGAGGTTGAGTGCCCAGTTCCGGACGAACGAATAAACCTGCTCGCGATCCACGGTCAGCCCGTGGACCAGCCTCCTCGTTCCGTCCGCGGCCTGCGCCAGCTCGGGCCCGGCGATCCGAAGGTCGTCGGCCGGGCGCCCGGCTTGGCGGAGCAGCTCCTCGGCCCGGTCGAGAACCGGCTGCGACGTGGCGAGCGCCGGATCCAGCGCATCGGCGAAGTCGTTCATCTCCTCGGCGATCTCCGGCAGGTCCTCGGTGAAGGGCTCGAGCTCGTCCAGGGTGGGAGCGGCCTCTTCCGCGGTGTCCGAGAGCGCGGCCAGGGTCTTGCGGCCAACTTTCAGCGTGCCCGGCAGCTTGTCCAGCGTCTTGGCCAGGTCCGCCTGATTGTCTGACGTCACGCCGAGGACGGCATCGGACGCACTGACCAGCTCATCGAGCGTCTGGCCGTCCTGGTCGGCCAGCGCGCCGACGATGGGCTCGGCGTCCTCGACCAAGGAGCCCAGGAGCTCGTTGTGATTCTTGAGCACGGCCGTGAGGGCCTGAACCTCCTTCATCCGAGGCGCCAGGCTCGTGATGGTCTGGTTGACGTTCTCGGCGTTGCCGCTCACGCCGCCACCGAGCGTGTCGACCAGCATGGCCAGACCCTCGCCAGCCGGATCGTCCATCGTGTTCAGCATGTCGTCCAGGCCGACGTTCGTGCCGGTCTGGCTGATCGGCACGACCCGGGCGGTGTCCATCATCGGTGTGCTGGCCGAGCCGCGGTCAAGGTCGATGTACCGCTCACCCAGCAAGCTGGCCGGACGGACCGTGAACGTCGCGTCGCTGTGCAGCGGCATGGCCTCCGGATCGAGCTGCATGGTGACCTCGGCGAGACCGTTGCGCACCCGCATGGCCTCGATCGTGCCGACCACGACACCGTCGATCTTGACTTGGTTGCCCTCGACCAAGGGCGCGACCGACACGAAACGCGCGGTGACCTGGGTGCCGGAGCTCCCGCCGCATCCGGCCAGAGCCGTGGCAGCCAGCAGGAGCGAGCACAGAACACCAACACGTGCCGCCAGGGGATGTGTGCCGCGCCTCATCGGATTCCATCCCCATACGCGTCTTCCCACGGCTGCCCGACCGGATCGCCCGGCTTCGGCCGCAGATTCTGGGTCACGCCCGGCCCCTTCGAGATGGCCGGGATGACCGACTCGGCGCCATTCAAGATGTGGAATCGGGCGTAGTGGCCGTTGGAGTCGTAGTTGCCGGCGAGCGAGCCCCAGTTGGACAGCCAACCGACCACTTCAGGCGTGTACGGCCGCAGGAAGCTGACCATCGGCTGCGTCGTCGTCAGTGCCTTGTCGAGGTCGGGGAAGGTGGCCCGGCCTGAGTCCATCAGGGCCGGTGTCTCGTTCAGCAGCCGGGCCAATGAGCCCAGGGCCGGGCGAAGATCCTTGACGGCGGGCCGCAGGTCTTGCAAGACCGGCTTCAAGTGCTTGGAGGTGTCGGCCAGGTTCTCGGTGGCCGGCTCCAGGTCTTCGAGCAGCGGGACGGTCTCGTCGACGGCGTCGGGCACCTGATCGAAGGTCTTCTGGCCCTCCTCGAGGACCTCCGGCAGCGTCTCGAGCGTCTGGCCGAGCTCCTTGCGTCGCGTGACGACGGTGGCGCTCATGTCGCTGAGGTTGTTCACGACCTGCGACAACGTCCGCTGCCGGTTGGCCAGGATGCCCATGGTGCGGTTGGACTGCGTGAGGATCTGCCGGATGGCCTCACCGTCGGTGCCGAGGTCGGCAAGGAGGCCGCCCATCTGCTCGATGGCCGGGCCGGCTGTGGTGAGCGACGCCTTCATGTCTGCTTCGTGGCCGCTCGTGGTGGCATTGACGGACTTGATGAAGGTGTTCAGGTTCTTGCGCGTCGGTGCGTCGAGCGCCGCCAGGACCTCGGCCATCTCGACCGGCTCGGACGCGACGTCGGTCAGGAGCGCGCCGGACGGGATCTCGGCGTTCTTCTTCGGCCCGTCGGTCAGCGTGACGAGGCGTTCACCGATGGTGCCCTTCCACAGGACGTCGACGCGCACTCCCTCATGGAGCTTTCCGTAGCTCTCATCCAGCGCGAGTCGCAGCTTGGCCTTGCCGTCGACGACGTCGATGTCCTTGATCGTGCCGGCCCGATATCCGTCGCGCATGACTGATCCGCCGTTGATGACGTTGTTGGCATTGGGCAGGACGACCGACACCTCGTAGTCACTGGCCGAGGACAGCATGAGGCCCCCGCCGACCAAGGCTGCGGCGACGGCAGACGCCGGGAGTAGGAGGTTGGGCACGTGGTCAGTCCATCCCCAACGGGCCTGCCGAGTCGCCGGCCAGGAACTGGCGGACGAACGGGTTGTCCGACTCGAACGCCTCATCGGCCGAGCTGTAGTGAATGCACTTGCCCTTCCAGATGACGCCGACGTAGTCGCTGACCTTCCGCGTGGTCTTCATGTCGTGCGTGACCACCATGTAGGTGCCCTTGTGCCGCTCGTGCATCGCCAGGATGACGTCGTTGAGCAGGCTCGTGCGAACCGGGTCGAGACCGGAGTCGGGCTCGTCGAACAAGACGATGTCCGGCTCGAGGACCATGGCGCGAGCAAAGCCGGCGCGCTTGCGCATGCCGCCGGAGATCTCGCTGGGCAGCTTGCTGGCGCCTTGCTCCAGGCCGACCTCGGCCAGCAGTTCCATGACCTTGTCACCGATCTCGTCTTCAGGTGTGTCGGTGTGCTTACGCAGGGGGAAGGCAACGTTGTCGAAGACGTTCATCGAGCCGAACAGGGCGCCGTCCTGGAACAGGACGCCGAATCGCTTGCGCAATTCGTACCGCTCCTTCTTGGAGATCTTCCAGATGTCATGGCCGTGAATCAGAACCTCGCCACGATCGGGCTCCAGTAGTCCGACGAGGTGCTTGATGAGCACGCTCTTTCCGGTGCCGGATGGGCCGAGAATCGTGGTGATGGCGTCATCCTGGAAGTTGAGGTTGAGGCCGGTCAGGATCTCGAACGGTCCGAAGGCCTTGTGGACATCCCGCACTTCCATGGAATGCGTGCCGTTGCCGACATTCATGGTGGCCTTGCTCGCGGGCGACACGTCAACGGACATGGCGGGACTCCCTTCCTCGGGTGCTGCTCGGGGCGGTCATGACGTCAGTTACCGATCGGCGCGTTGGGCGAGACGCCCCAGAACAGCTGCGTGCCAAGGGCTCCGACGACGTGGACCAGGATCATGTTGAGGATCATCGACTTCGCCGTGTTCTTGCCCACCTCGACCGAGCCGCCACGCACGGTGTAGCCGTAGTAGCAGGCCACGAACACGATGACCGTCCCCATGGCCATGGCTTTGCCGAGATAGAAGATGTAGTCGAGCGGGTTCTGATACAGCCAGAAGATGTAGTTGTGCCCGCCGGGTGACACACCGCCGACGACGTACACCGTCACGAGGATCTCGCCGAGCGACATCATGGCCAGGCTCACCGCCGCGAGGAACGGGAACGTCATCCAGGCCGCCACGATCCGCGTCCCGACGAGGTAGACCATGGAGTCGATGCCCATGACCTCGATGGCGTCGACCTCGTCGGCGATGCGCATCGACCCGATCTCGGCCACGAGGCCACAGCCGACCTTGGCCGCGAGGATGTAGCCCCACATGTACGGGGTCATCTCGCGGACCGCGCACCATGCGTTGAAGATCCCGGAGTAGAGCGGCGCGCCGACCTGCTTGAGCGTGTAGATGGCCTCGGTGCCGCACATCGTGCCGACGATGAACTCCATCAGCCAGATGATCAGGGCGCTGCCGAGGACCAGGATCGCTGCCTGGCGGAAGATCTCCGGCCAGAACTTGAGGGTCTCCGGAAGGCTGCGCACGATCTGGCCGGAGAACCGCGCAATCTGTCCGCCCGTGATCAGCGCGTTCTTGACCGCTTGGACGGCCGAGCCGACGGTGACGATCGTGTCAGCCGGCTGCGGCGGCTGGCGTCGCCCGCCGATGGGGGGCTGTTCCGGTGCCATGGTCATGGTGAGCCCCTCACTTGAAGACCTGGATCTCGGGGTTGAGCCCCAGCAGGATGTTGGTGAAGACGACGTTGAACGCGAAGATCAGCGCGAACGCGATCACGACCGCCTGGTTGACGGCGCGGCCGACGCCGATGGGCCCGCCCTTGGCGGAGAGGCCCTTGTAACAACAGACGACGCCGATGATCAGGCCGAAGCCGGTCGTCTTGACGACGCTGCCCCAGAGGTCTGGCGTCGTGATGTTGGCGAACAAGCTGTTGTAGAACGCCCAGGGGTTGGCGCCCAGGACCGGGACCGCCGCGATGTAGCCGCCCACGACGCCGAAGCACAGCGCCACGACGTCCATCAGGCCGGTGATGAGAGTGACGGCAACCACGCGCGGCAGCACGAGCGATCGGATCGGGTCGACGCCGAGCACCTCGGTCGCGTCGATCTCCTCGCGGATGCGCCGGGCGCCGAGGTCGGCGGTGATGGCCGAGCCGACGACGCCGGCCAGCACCATGGCGTTCACCCACGGAGCGAACTCACGGACGCTGGCCATGATGAAGAAGGAGCCGAGCCGTTCGGGCATGCCGAACAACCG
>DATFFJ010000013.1:0-3413 GCA_035250065.1 Aeromicrobium sp.
CGATGGGCGTGGTGCACCTGCGGAACCGACTCATCCACCACCGTCCGATCGGCTTGGACGAGACGCTCGACCTGTCGGTCAAGGCACACGACCTGCGGCCCCACCCGAAGGGCCAGCTGATCGACATCACCACGACGGCCACCGCTGCGAGCGCGGAAAATGTCTGGTCCGAGACCATGACGATCTTCGCGCGCGGCAAGTCAGGTTCCGGTGCGGAGCCCACCCGCCCGCCGCTCGACGGCGTCGACGCTCCGACCGGCGTCGTCGAATGGAAGCTCAAGGGCGACCTCGGCCGCCGGTTCGCGGCTGTCTCCGGCGACCGCAATCCGATCCACCTTTACCCGCTCACGGCCAAGGCCTTCGGGTTCCCGACCAACATCGCCCACGGCATGTGGACGAAGTCGCGAGCCCTTGCTGCCCTGCAGAACCGCCTGCCCAAGAGATATGAGGTCAACGTCGAGTTCCGCAAGCCGGTGCTCCTGCCGAGCACGGTGATCTTCGGCAGCCGGGTTGCCGACGACGTGACGACGTTCGGCGTCACGTCAGCAAAGCGGCCGGGAACTCACCTCGTTGGGCAGGTCCGGCCGCTCTAAGCCTTGACCGGGCGGATCAAGCCCTCCTGCGCGATGGAGGCGACCAGCTCACCCGCCTCGGAGAAGACGCTCGCGAGGGCGAGACCTCGGCCGTGCGACGCCGAGGGCGAGCGCTGGTCGTAGAGGAACCACTGGTCGGCGTGCGTCGACCGATGGAACCAGATCGTGTGGTCGAGCGACGCGACCTGCACCTCCGGAGCGCTGACCCGGTATCCGTGCGGCCGCAGTGTCGGCCCGAGCAACGTGAGGTCGGAATAGTACGTCAGCAGCGCCGTGCGCATCGTCCGATTGTCTTCGATCTGGCCGTTGAGCCGAAACCACATCCACTGCCTGGTCGGATCGTCACAGGGCGCCCGGCGAACGTCCGCGGCGGCCCATTCCTTGCTCCAGAAGTCGCCGGCCTGCGGGTCCAGCTCATACAGCAGGTCCGCCACGCTGGGGCACTCCTCGGGCGCCAGCACATCCGGCATGGGGTCTTGGTGATCGAACCCGTCCTCCAGCTTCTGGAACGAGGCCGTCATGTAGAAGATGATCGCGCCATGCTGACGGGCCGCCACCCGACGTGTGGTGAAGGAGCCGCCATCGCGCACGTCCTCGACGTCGTACAGCGTCGGAATCGACGGGTCGCCGCCGAGGATGAAGTAGCTGTGCAGCGAATGAACCCGTCGATCCTCCGGCACGGTGTGCTGAGCGGCGACCAAGGCTTGCGCGGCGACTTGGCCCCCGAACATCCGGGGCAGTCCGGTGGTGTCCGGCTGCCGGCCGCGAAACAGCCGGTCGTCGAGTGCTTCGAGCGTCAGCAGGTCGATCAGTTCGGGAAGCGTCGCAGGCACGGGCCAACCCTAGCGACGAGCGGCCGGCGGCCGATCAGCCGTCGTTCTTCTTGTTCTCGCGTGCGAGGTACCGCTCGAACTGGTCGGCCAGTTCTTCGCCGGAGGGGATCGCGTTCTCCTCGGCGAGCAGTGTTTCCGCCGCACCGCGAGCGAAGGCGTCGTACTGCTCCTCGAGGCCCGACAGCACGTCGGCGCTGTCCTGCTCAGCAATCTGCGCGGAGATGTCTGCCATGGTCGCGTCCTGCGCGGCCCGGAGCCGGCCGTAGTCCAACTGCAGTCCGGTGCGGTCGACCAGGGCGTCGAGCAGGGCGACGGCACCCGGCGAGTACTCGACCTGCGCGACATAGTGCGGCACGTGGACGACGTATCCCGCCGCGTCGAGCCCACGCTGGCCGAACCGATACTCAATCAATGCCTGCGCAGAGCTGGGCACCTGGAGTTCGGGGGCCCACAGGTTCACGCGGTCGATGAGCTCCGGTCGCGTTGCATGCGTGGTGATGACAGCGGGACGGGTGTGCGGCACACCCATCGGGATCGCGCCAAGCCCCAGTGTGATGGCGATGCCGTTGGTCTCGACGACGTCCTGCAGCTCGTCGATGAATGACTCCCACGCAAAGTCAGGCTCCGGGCCAGCAAGGACGAAGTACGGGGTGCCGATCGCGTCGTGCTCGCGAACGACATCGAGCTTTGGATCGGAGTAGTCCTGGTAGTGATCGTGATGGAAGCCGATCATCGGGCGGCGAGCGCGGTAATCGATGTACCGGTCAACCTCGAAACTGTGAACGACTTCGCCGCGACCCGTCATCAACTGATCGGCCGCGATGCGCGGAGCACCGCCGGCGGCGAGAAATCCGTCGAACGCGTGAATCAGCACCGGACCGGACTCCATAGGTCCTCCGCCTTCGTCGTCCATGCGCTTCGCGGGCCACTTCACGGTGGGGTCAACGCTTCCGGCTGGCGATCTGTTCCAGCGCGGCCTCGGCGATTGCGTCCGCACTCAGGCCCTGATCAGCCAAGACGGCGTCCCGCTTGGCGTGCGTGAGGAACCGTTGGTCGATGGCGTGAACCTGCACGGGGCCGTCATAACCGCGGTCCTGCAGCTCGCGGGCGAACGTCGAGCCGATGCCGCCCTGACGGCCGTTGTCCTCGATCGTGACGACCGTTGCATGCGTAAGCGCCAACTCAAGCACCGCCGCGTCGATCGGCTTGACCCAACGCGGGTCAACGACGGTCACGCCATGCCCGGCGGCTCGGATGAGATCCGCGGCAGCACCGGCGATGCCGGCGAGCGCTCCGACGGCAAGGATGAACACGTCGGCGGTGTCGTCCCGACTGAGAATCTCACCGGTCCCGACGGACTCGATCCCGGGCACGTCGGCCGGCACGGCACCCTTGGCGAACCGGACGATCGTCGGCGCGTCGTCGATGGCCACGGCCTCCCGCAGCAGCTCCCGCAGGCGGCTGCCGTCGCGTGGCGCCGCGATCCGCAGGTGTGGGACGACCTGGAAGACCGACATGTCCCACATGCCGTTGTGGCTTGCGCCATCGTCGCCGGTGATGCCAGCGCGGTCGAGCACGAAGGTGACGCCCAGGCGGTGCATCGCCACGTCAAGCAGCACCTGGTCAAAGGCTCGATTCATGAAGGTGGCGTAGATGGCGACGACCGGATGCAGCCCAGCCATCGCCATGCCTGCGGCACTTGTCACGGCATGTTGCTCGGCGATGCCGACGTCGAAGACCCGGTCGGGGAACTTCTCGGCGAAGGCGTCGAGACCCACCGGATACAGCATCGCCGCGGTGATGCTGACGACCTCCGGTCGCGCATCGGCGATCCGCACGACCTCGTCCCGGAAGACCGACGTCCAGCCGGCCGGGGCGACGCTCGTGACGTCGCCGGTCTCCGGATCGAATGGCGCTGACTGGTGCATCTGGTCGTTCTCATTGGCGACCGCGATGTCGTAGCCCTGTCCCTTGACGGTGAGGACGT
>DATFFJ010000014.1:0-5578 GCA_035250065.1 Aeromicrobium sp.
CGAGGTCGTTGGGGAACTGCCGCCGGACGCCACGGCCAAGGACCTGATCCTTGCGCTGATCGCGCAGGAGACCACCGGCGGCGGCCAGGGCTACATCGTGGAATACCGCGGCGACGCCATCCGCACGCTGTCGATGGAAGCTCGCATGACGATCTGCAACATGTCGATCGAGTGGGGAGCCAAGGCCGGCCTGATAGCCCCGGACGAGACGACGTTCGACTACATCAAGGGCCGTCCGCACGCGCCGGAGGGCGCGGCGTGGGATGAGGCCGTCGCGTACTGGAAGAGCTTGGCCACCGACGACGACGCCGTCTTCGACAAGGTCGTGACGCTCGACATCTCGGACCTCGGGCCCTTCGTCACGTGGGGAACCAACCCGGGTCAGGGCGTGCCACTGACGCAGAGCGTCCCGGATCCGGCTTCCTTCGACGACCCGAACGAGCGCATCGCGGCGGAGCGCGCGCTCGAGTACATGGGCCTGACCGCCGGCACTCCCATGAAGGACGTGAAGGTCGACACCGTCTTCATCGGCTCGTGCACGAATGGCCGCATCGAGGACCTGCGAACAGCGGCCGGCCTGATCAAGGGGCGCAAGGTGGCGGACAACACGCGCATCCTCGTGGTGCCCGGCTCGGTCCGGGTTCGGCTGCAGGCCGAGGAAGAGGGCCTGGACGTCATCTTCAAGGAGGCTGGCGCCGAATGGCGTGGCGCAGGATGCTCCATGTGCCTAGGCATGAACCCCGACCAGTTGACCCCGGGCGAGCGCAGCGCCTCGACGTCCAACCGCAACTTCGAGGGACGTCAGGGCAAGGGCGGCCGCACCCACTTGGTGTCACCGCAGGTGGCCGTCGCGACCGGCGTCTTGGGTCACTTGGCCTCGCCCGCGGATCTGGAGGATCTGACCAATGCCTGAGAAATTCACCACGCATACCGGCATCGGTGCTCCACTGCGGCGCAGCAACGTCGACACTGACCAGATCATCCCGGCGGTCTACCTCAAGCGCGTGACACGCTCGGGGTTTGAGGATGGCCTGTTCTCGGCGTGGCGCCAGGACCCGGAGTTCGTCCTGAACAAGGACGGGTTCAAGGACGCCACCGTGCTCGTGGCCGGACCGGACTTCGGTACCGGCTCATCGCGTGAGCACGCTGTGTGGGCGCTGCAGAACTACGGCTTCAAGGTCGTCCTGTCGGCCCGCTTCGCCGACATCTTCCGCAGCAATGCGGGCAAGGCGGGCCTGCTGGCCGCCCAGGTCGAGGAGAAGACGATCGAGCAGCTGTGGGACCACCTGGAGGCCAACCCGGGCGCGACCATCAGTGTCGACCTCGAGAGCCGTACGCTGCGCGCCGGTGACGGTGAGGACGCGATCGAGGACTCGTTCCAGATCGACGACTACACCCGTTGGCGCCTGCTCGAGGGCCTGGACGACATCGGCATCACGCTGTCCCACGAGGAGGACATCGAGGCCTACGAGAACAGGCGTCTGGGGTTCAAGCCCGCTACCTTGTCGCGATGAGCTTCGTCGAGCGTTCCTCGCTCCTGTCGGCGTCGGCGTCGGACGTCTGGGCTCGCGTCGTCACGCCCGAGGGCATCAACGACGAGTTCAAGCCGTGGCTGACGATGTCCATGCCGGCCGGCTCGTCGGACCTGTCGATCGACACCCTCGAGCTGGGCAAGCCGATCGGGCGGTCGTGGATCCGGCTGTTCGGCGTGCTCCCAGTCGACTACGACGACCTCACGATCGTCGAGCTTGAACGAGGGCGTCGTTTCCTCGAGTGGTCGCGCCTGTTCAGCGCGCCACTGTGGCAGCACGAACGCACCGTCGAACCGGTCGCAGCCGACACCAGCCGCGTCACCGACCGCCTCACGTTCACGCCACGGCGCGGGTTCGGCCTGCTCGGACCCCGCATCATCCGGTTGATCTTCTGGTACCGGCATCGACGCCTTCGGCGCCGCTTCGGCGCGGCGGCCCGCTGACGATCGTCAGGTCCAGAGCCGGATTCCGGTGACGCCGGCATCCCCAGTGTCGACATGAACGCGCTGGCCCGGCCGCAGGTGCCGGATGTACTCGGCAAGCGCCTCGGCTGCGAAGCCGACGGTTTCGCCCTGATCAGTGACAACCGTCCCGGAACGGGTGGCGTCGTCGTAGGACGCGACCGTGGCTTGCATCGCCCCAGCGTATCGAGCATCGATAGGCTCACCCCATGAGCCGCCGCGAGAAGGTCCCCGGAATGACGCGAGCGCTGGAGGCCTTCCTGCGGCCGCCCTTGGCGCTCATCACCAAGCGCGACTATCGAGGGCTGGAGCATCTGCCCAAGGAGGGCGGCTTCATCTTCGCGGCCAACCACAACTCACACGTGGACCCGATCCTGTTGGCTCGCTTCGTGCTCGACGTCGGCTACGTGCCGCGGTATCTCGCCAAGGATGGCCTCTTCACGCACAAGTTCACCGGGCCGATCCTCCGCGGCGCCGACCAGATCCCGGTTGCGCGTTTCTCCGACAGTGCGAAGGACGCCATCGGCCCGACCGTGGAGGCTCTCCAGGCCGGCAAGCCGGTGATCATCTATCCCGAGGGGACGATCACTCGCGACCCGGACGCGTGGCCGATGAGTGGCCGTACCGGTGCGGTCCGAGCCGCGTTGGCCGCCGGCGTCCCGCTCATCCCGGTGTGCCAGAGCGGAGCTCAAGAGATTCTCTGGCCCTACACCAGAAAGCCGCACATCCTCCCGCGCCACACCCACCACGTCTGGGTCGGCCCGCCGCTCGACCTGTCCATGTACGAGGGCAAGCCGATCACCGAGGAGATCCTGCATGAGGGGACGGACCGGCTGATGGACATCCTGACGGACATGATGAGCGAGATTCGCGGCGCCAAGCCAACCGGCCCTCGGATCGACGTCCACACCGTCAAGAAGGTGACCAAGCTGGGCGAGGACAACTCCTGATGACGCGTGTCACCGTCATGGGGGCAGGTTCGTGGGGGACAGCGTTCGCGCTTGTGCTCGCTGACGCCGGCAACGAGGTGACCATGTGGGGTCGTCGGCCGGAGCTGTGTGAGGCGATCTCGACCAAGCACGAGAACACCGACTACCTGCCCGCGATCACGCTGCCACGGATCATCCGCGCCACCAGCGACCCGGCTGAGGCGCTGGATGCCGCGGACGTGGTCGTGTTCGCGGTCCCCTCGCAGCAGTTGCGTGACAACCTGACCGCATGGGGCGCCCACATCCCGTCGGGCGTGCCGCTGGTCAGCCTGATGAAGGGCATCGAGCTCGGCACTCACAAGCGGATGAGCGAGGTCATCGACGAGCTGACCGGCGCCGGCCGCGACCGCATCGCCGTGGTCAGTGGCCCCAACCTGGCCAAGGAGATCGCGCTGCGCGAGCCGGCGGCCAGCGTCGTCGCGTGTGAGGATCCCGCCCTTGCCGAACAGTTGCAGCAGATGTGCCACACCGGCGCCTTCCGCCCGTACACCCTGACCGACGTGGTGGGGGCCGAGCTGGGTGGTGCCGTCAAGAACGTCATCGCGCTCGCGGTCGGCGTGGCCATCGGGCTGGGCTATGGCGACAATTCGAAGGCGTCGGTGATTACGCGAGGACTTGCCGAGACGGCCAGGCTGGGCACGGCGATGGGCGCCGACCCGATGACCTTTCTCGGACTTGCAGGTCTCGGCGATCTCGTCGCGACCTGTTCGTCTCCGTTGTCCCGCAATCGCACCTTCGGCGAGAAGCTCGGCACCGGCATGACGGTCGACGAGGTCGCTGCGGCGACGCGTCAGGTCGCTGAAGGTGTCAAGTCATGCCAGTCGGTCAGCGAGCTGGCACGGATCCACGGGGTCGACATGCCGATCACCGAACACGTGGCCGAGCTGATCGCCGGCGAGCTGAAACCGGACGAGCTGGTCGCACGGCTGATCTCGAGGGACGCGAAGGCGGAGACTGAGTGACCACCCGGGAGGGCCACCGCCTGCGGTTGGCTGTGGTCTTCGGCGGCCAGTCCAGCGAGAGCGGCGTGTCTTGCCTGACTGCCCAAAGCGTCATCGCGAACGTCGACCGCGAGCGCTACGACATCACGCCCATCGGCATCACCACCACCGGCGATTGGGTCATCGAGCCAGCCGATTGGACCGACATTCCGGCCGGCGAGCTCCCGCATGTGCGGCCCGACGGCGAGCCTTTCGCTTGGGAGCGGCTCCGCGAGTTCGACGTCGTTTTCCCGCTCCTCCACGGCCCCTGGGGCGAGGACGGAACCGTTCAGGGCCTCTTCGAGATGGCCGGCGTTCGTTACGTGGGTGCCGGCGTGCTCGCCAGCGCCGTTGCCATGGACAAGCCGTTCACGAAGGCGCTGCTCGCTTCGGTCGGCCTTCCGCAGGTTCCGTACGTCACCGTGACTCCGCTCCAGTGGGCCAACGATCGAGACCGGGTGCTGGATCGCATCCAGGCGTTGAGGCTGCCGGTCTTCGTCAAGCCGGCACGGGCCGGATCGAGTTCCGGGATCACCCAGGTGGAGACGATCGACAGCCTCGAACCCGCCATTCGCGCTGCGCAGGCATTCGATCCCAAGGTGGTCGTCGAGGCCGCGATCCTGAACAAGCGTGAAGTCGAGTGCGGTGTCCTGCAGCAGCCAGACGGCACGGCGCTGGCCAGCGCGGTGGGCGAGGTCCGGACCGACACCTCGCACGCGTTCTACGACTTCGAGTCGAAGTATCTCGATGGCACCAGCACGAACATCGTGCCTGCTGACATCCCCGACACGGTGGCCGACCGCGTCCGCGAGTACTCGGTGAAGGCCTTCGAGGCCGTCGGTGGCGAGGGGTTCGCACGGGTCGACTTCTTCCTCGTCGGGGAGGATCTGGTCGTCAACGAGATCAACACCATTCCCGGCTTCACGGCCTTCTCCATGTTCCCGCTGTTGTGGGAGGCGTCGGGTGTGCCGTACCCCGAGTTGATCGACCGGCTGATCAATCTGGCCGTGGAGCGGCCGCTGGGGCTGCGCTGAGCTGTCTCGCGGCCGGCGGTCGCCTGGTGGCGCCCGGCCGCAGCCCAAGCAATCCTGCGCTCCGGCTCGCGACCGGCAAAGCCGGATCGCTCGTGGAGCGTTGCGGGCCTTGATTGGCTAGGCGCACGCGCGGGTCACCGGGAGGTGCCGCGCGATGACATCGGCGACGTCGGCGAGCGCAGCGGCTTCGGGCTCATAGTCCGCGGGCACCTCGAGGCTTGCGTAGTGCTTGCGGCCGATCGTCGTGAAGAGGTACCCGTCAGACTGACGCTCGGCCAGCCAGCCCACCCCGTTGACCTCGTGGCATTGCGACGTCGGCTTGAGCGCTGCCGGCTTCTCGATGCCGCAGCGCAAGATGATCGGCGGGTCACCCCAGGCTCCGGCGATCTTGCCGGCGACCAGGCGCCGAGGCTGGCCGGCGACGCTGGGCGGCAGGTCACCGAGGAGCGCCGCGCAGTCGAGCTCGGACGTCTTCGTCGTCGGATAGGTGTCGACATGGACGCCTCTTCCCTGGCAGCCGCCGAGCAGGAGGCCGGCCAAGGCCACAGCCGCGACGTGGAACCGCCGCGCCATGTCAGAGCG
>DATFFJ010000015.1:0-6647 GCA_035250065.1 Aeromicrobium sp.
TCCGCCGTATCGGCGATGTTCGACGCCCGGACGTTGGCCTCCTCGACGATGTCTTGGGCCGCGACCAGGCATTGCGCCAGCGAGGTGACGCGCATCGGGATTCCCAGGATGTCGCGGCGGCGGTCACGCGCCTTCTCGTCCGTGGCCAGCAGCTTGGCCCGGCCGATGTGGCCTTGTGCCGCTGCCGCCGCGGCGCGCGCCGCGCCCGGGTCGATGCCGTCGCGGCTGGCCAGCAAACCCGCGATCGCCTCAACTGGCGGTGTGCGCATGAGCACCGGCCGACAGCGCGAGCGGACGGTGACCATGACGTCGTCTACTGCCGTGGCACAGAGGAACCACAGCGACTTCCGCGCCGGTTCCTCGATGGACTTGAGCAGGGCGTTGGCCGCTTGGTCGGTGAGGCGGTCGGCGTCCTCGACGATCAGGATCTGCCACCGTCCGAGGGCCGGAGCCAGGGCGGCACGGCGGACGTAATCGCGCGCGGTGTCGACGCCGATGGAGAGCCCGTCGGTCCGGACGAGCGCCACATCCGGATGCGTGCCGTCGGTCACCATGGTGCAGGACTCGCAGCTGCCGCATCCCCCGTCCGGGCACTGCAGGGCGGCCGCGAACGCCTTGGCCGCGTTGGAGCGGCCCGAACCCGGCGGGCCGGTGAACAGCCACGCGTGCGTCATCGCCGACGGATTGGCGACGACCTCCTGGAGGGATTCGACGACGGGGCCTTGGCCGACGAGCTCGTCCCAGACGCTCACGGCGCACCGACCGGCAGGAGCGGTGCGACCGCCCCGCGAATGGTGGCGTGGATGGCATCGACGTCGCCGGTCGCCGGCACCACGAGGTAGTGCTCGGGATCGGCTCCGGCCAGCGCGAGGAAATGCTCGCGAACGCGCTCATGGAAGTCGAGCGGCTCGGCTTCGATGCGATCGTGGTCGCCGGCGCGGCCGAGCCCGTCGACCGGATCGATGTCCAGGACGACCGTGAGATGAGGACGGAGCCCGCCCGTTGCGATCTGGGCCAGCTGCTGGAGGTCCGCGGCATCGAGCGAGCGGCCGGCTCCCTGGTACGCGAGGGTGGAGTCGACGTAGCGGTCGGTGATCACGACGCTTCCTTGGGCCAGGGCGGGCCGGATGAGCGCTTCGACGTGCTCGGCGCGGTCGGCCGCGTAGACCAGCGCTTCAGTGAGCGGGGCCAACGTTCCGGTCTCGTGGTCGAGCAGGATGGCCCGCAGGGCAGCGCCGACCGCGGTGCCGCCGGGCTCTCGGGTCAGGACCACGTCGTGGCCGAGGTCGCTGAGCCACTGCTCGAGAAGCTTGGCGTGGGTGGACTTGCCAGCGCCCTCGCCACCTTCGAGGGCGATGAACACGCCCGAGTGGGAGTAGCGCGCCTGCATAGCGACGATCCTAGGTGCCCGGTCCCACGCCGGAGTTGGCGTACGCGACCCGCTGCCGTCGTGATGCCTCGGTGATCAGCAGCAGGACGAAGATGAGCCCGACCCAGGGCTCGGCTGCCGGCAACCAGGTGAGCACCAGGACCAGGACGGCGGCACCGCCGAAGAGCGCAGCGATGCGAACGCTTCCGTCGTGCGGCCGCACCTGGGTGAACCACAGCGCGAGGATGAATAGCGCAGCCGGGGCGGTGACCGCCAGCGAACTCACCCACGGCCCCACGTGCGCCTGATGGGTGTGGAAGTCGACGCGGACAGCAAGGCCGGCGCCGAGCGCCGCCACCGCGGCGTAGACGAGGTAGTGGCCGAAACCCCACACGAAGCCGGACCGGTCGTGATGGATCACGTCCGAAGCCTCGCGCGCGAAGTACAGCCACCAGGCGCAGAAGATGATCAGCACGCCGCCGACCACGACGAGCCACAGGCTCGCCGGCGGGTGCTCGGCGTCGAAGGCATCCTGCAACGCGAACGTCGACGCGAGGACGGCCTCACCCAGCACGATGATGAACATCAAGCCGTAGCGCTCGGCGATGTGGTGCGGATGCCAAGGAGTCGATCCTGCTGCTTCGGCGACGACAGGCACCGCGAGATCGATGACGGCGAGCGCAATGAACAACGCGAGCGGAATGTCACCTCGGGTGACGACTGCGGACGCGACCCAGGCCGCTTGGACGCCGGTCAGGCCCACCGCATAGCGGATCGCTGTCGCTCGCCTTTCCGGGTGCCCTTGTGCCGCCCGGATCCACATCAGGACCAGTCCGATCCGCATGATGACGTAGCCGGCGATGGCGAGCATGAAGTCGCCTTCAAAGATGCGTGGAACGCCGGCGGCGAGCACCAACGAGCCGAAGACCTGAAGCAGGGTCAGGATCCGGTGGATGACGTCGTCGGCGTCATAGGCCGAGTTGAACCAGGCGAAGTTCAGCCAGGCCAGCCAGATGGCGAAGAAGGCGATCCCGAAATAGCCGACGCCGGCGACGACGTGGTTCTCGACGATCGCGTGATGCAGCTGGGAAGCCGCCTGCGCGATGGCGACGACGTAACAGAGGTCGGTGAACAGCTCCAGCGGCGAGGCGGTGCGGTGCTCTTCACGCGGATCACGCGGGCCAAGCGCGAACGTGGATGCCATGAGGTCTAGCCGGCCGTCTTCTTTGCGGCAGTCTTCTTTGCGGCAGTCTTTTTCGCGGCGGCCTTCTTCGCCGCGGTCTTCTTGGCTGCGGTCTTCTTCGCCGGCCGCTTGGACGTCCGCTTCACGGGGCCACGGGCCCGGCGCTCGGCCAGCAATTCGTGGGCCCGCTCCGGCGTCAGCGTCTCCAGGCTGTCCGCCTTCCGCAGCGACGCGTTCGTCTCGCCATCAGTGACGTAGAGGCCGAACCGACCGTCCTTGACCACGATGTTCTTGCCGCTGACCGGGTCTGGCCCGAGCTCCTTGAGCGGAGCGGCGGCAGCACGACGCCCGTAGGTCTTTGGCTGGGCGTAGATCGCCCGCGCCTCCTCCTCGGTCAAGGTGAGGAGCTGGTCCTCGCTCTCCAGCGAGCGCGAGTCGGTGCCCTTCTTCAAGTACGGGCCGTACCGACCGTTCTGTGCGGTGATCTCGGCGCCGTCCACATCGGTACCGACCACCCGCGGCAAGGTCAGCAGCTTGACCGCGTCGTCGATGCCGATGCTGTCCAGCGTCATGGTCTTGAACAGGCTGGCCGTGCGCGGTTTGGCGGACTTCGGCGCATCCTCCGGAAGCACTTCGGTGACATAGGGCCCGAATCGGCCGTTCTTCGCGACCAGCTCCAAGCCGGTCTCCGGATGCGTGCCGAGGACCTTGTCCTGGCCTGCCGGATTGGCCAGAAGTTCCTTCGCCTTGTCCAGCGTCAGCTCGTCCGGGGGCAGGTCTTCGGGGATGTTGGCGCGAGTCGGGACCGCTTCCCCACCCTCGCCCGGCAGGAGCGGCGGGCCCTCGAGGTACGGCCCGTACCTGCCGACGCGCACGTTGATGACGTGGCCGGTGTCCGGGTCCTCGCCGATCGGGAACGTGGCCATCGCACGCGCGTCGATGTCGGGCAGGTTCTCCAGCAACCGCTTGAGACCGGTGTTGCCGGGGCCTTCGCCGGTCCAGAAGCTCTCGAGCACCGGAACGCGATCCTCGCGCCCGTTGGCGATGTCGTCGAGGACCTGGTTGAGCTCGGCGGTGAAGCCGTAGTCGACCAGCCGAGTGAAATGCGCCTCCAGCAGCCGCACAATGTTGAAGGCGATCCACGCCGGGACGAGGGCCGTGCCCTTCTTCCACACGTACTCCCGGTTGAGCAGGGTGCTCATGATGTTGGCGTAGGTGGACGGCCGGCCGATCTCGCGCTTCTCCAGCTCGGCGATCAGCGTTGCCTCGGTGTAGCGTGCGGGCGGCTTGGTGTCGTGCCCCTCAGCGACGATTCCCGCCAGGTCCAGGGACTGACCTTCGGCCAGCGGCGGCAGCGTGGTGCTCTTCTCGTCGTCTTCGGCATCCTCCACGACCTCGGTCGCCTCGGAGTAGGCCTTGAGCCAGCCCTTGAACGTGATCGTCGTGCCGGAGGCAGTGAACTCAAGCTGCTCGCCCGTCGTGGCGGTCAGCGCGAAGCGCGCGGAGAGCGTCTCACCCTTCGCCGGCATCATCTGCGAGGCGATCGTGCGCTTCCAGATGCGTCGGTACAGCTTGGCTTCGTCGCCGGACAGTCCAGTCTGGTCGGGCGCGCGGAACGTCTCGCCGGCCGGGCGGATCGCTTCGTGGGCTTCCTGCGCGTTCTTGACCTTGCCCGAGTACTGCTGCTCGCGGTGATACTCCGGCCCATACAGTTCGCGGACCTGCTGGCCGGCCGCCTTCAAGGCGGTCTGCGACAACGTGATCGAGTCGGTGCGCATATAGGTGATGAAGCCGCCCTCGTAGAGGCGCTGGGCGACCTGCATCGTCCGCGCAGCGCTCCATCCCCACTTGCGGGATGCGTCCTGCTGCATCGTGGTCGTCCGGAACGGCGGGACTGGGTTACGCGTGTAGGGCTTGGCCTCCACCGATGTCACCGTCACCGGCTGACCCTCGGACGCCGCGGCGAGCGCCTCGGCCTTGGCCTCGTCGAGCGCCACCACGTTCTTCGCAGTCAGCACACCGGTGTCGTCAAAGCTCTTGCCGGTGGCGAGCTTCTGCCCGTCGACCGTGCTCAGTGCCGCTTCAAATGTGGGGGCTGGGGGTACCTCCCGCTTGCGGGGGACTCCCGCTGGCACGCTGGCTTCGGCCAGCGGGGGATGGTCCGCCGCCGCGAGCGTCGCGGTGAGATCCCAGTAGGAGGCCGAGCGGAATGCCATGCGGTCCCGCTCACGCTCCACGACCAGGCGCAGAGCGACCGACTGCACACGGCCGGCCGACGTGCCTTGGTTGATCTTGCGCCACAAGACGGGACTGACCTCGTACCCGTAGATGCGGTCGAGGATCCGGCGCGTCTCCTGCGCATCCACCAGGTCCATGTCGATGTCGCGGGGACTCTCGATTGCGGCGAGGATCGCGCCCTTCGTGATCTCGTTGAACACGATGCGCTTGACCGGAACCTTTGGCTTCAGCTCGTCGTAGAGGTGCCAGGCGATCGCCTCGCCCTCACGGTCCTCATCGGTCGCGAGAATGAGTTCATCGGCGTTCGCGAGCAGTTTCTTCAGCTTGCTGATCTGCTGCTTCTTGTCCGTGGGAACGAAGTAATAGGGCTTGAAGTCGTCGTCGATGTCGACACCCAGCCGCACCCATGGCTCGCCCTTGTACTTCGCCGGGACGGGGTTGCGCTTGTCTGGCAGGTCGCGAATGTGACCCACGCTCGAGTCAACGACGTAGCCGTCGCCGAGGTAGCCCGCGATGCTGCGGACCTTGTTCGGCGACTCGACGATGACGAGCGTGGTCATGGACTCCCTTGAGGTTGGTGGGTCGGTCGGGCCATACCGTAGCCCCTCCTGTCAAGAGGCCGTGCAAGGAGGAGGGCAACGAGGACGGCAACAAGGCAGGGCGCGAGCCGATTCCGAAGAACCAGCCCGCGCCCTTCCCGTGTGGCGCTTTGCCGATCAGACCTTGGCGGCCTCAGCGGCCTCAGCCTCGGCGCCGATCGCGATCGGACGACGCTTGCTGACGTAGACCGCAGCCACGATCACGAGCACGGCGACGGCCGCGATCGTGTAGCGCAGCACATCGCTCTCCTCGGTCCCGTAGAAGAACTTCACGATCAGCGGAGCAGCCAGCAGCGACACCAGGTTCATGACCTTGATCAGCGGGTTGATGGCCGGGCCGGCAGTGTCCTTGAACGGGTCACCCACGGTGTCACCGATGACCGTGGCTGCGTGGGCCTCAGAGCCCTTGCCGCCGTGGTTGCCGTCCTCGACCAGCTTCTTGGCGTTGTCCCAGGCACCGCCCGAGTTGGCCAGGAAGATCGCCATCAGCGTGCCGGCCGCGATCGCGCCGGCCAGGTAGCAGCCCAGCGGGCCGATCCCGAGACCGAAGCCCACGGCGATCGGGGCGAACAGCGCGAGGATGCCCGGTGTGGCCAGCTCGCGGAGCGAGTCCCGGGTGCAGATGTCGACGACCTTGCCGTACTCCGGACGGCCGGTGCCCTCCATGATCCCGGGGATCTCCTGGAACTGGCGACGGACCTCGAACACGACCGCGCCGGCGGCACGACCGACGGCGTTGATGGCCAGGCCCGAGAACAGGAACACGACCGAGGCACCGAGGATCAGGCCAACCAGGTTGGCCGGGTCCGCGACGTTCAGGATGCCGTCGAATGCGTACGTCTCGGTGAGCTTGATGTTCCCGGCGTTCTCGAAGTTCAGGCCGGCGGTCTGGATGGCGTGCTTGATCGAGTCGGTGAACGCCCCGAACAGCGCGGTGGCCGCGAGCACGGCGGTCGCGATCGCGATGCCCTTCGTGATGGCCTTCGTCGTGTTGCCGACCGCGTCAAGCTCGGTCAGGATCGCCGCGCCATTCTCGTCGACGTCGCCGGACATCTCGGCGATGCCCTGCGCGTTGTCGCTGACCGGACCGAAGGTGTCCATGGCGACGATGACGCCGACCGTCGTGAGCAGACCGCAGCCGGCCAGCGCGACGGCGAACAGCGAGATGACGACCGAGCCGCTGCCGAGCAGGAACGCGCCGAAGACGGCGGAACCAATGACGACCGCGGTGTAGACCGCGGACTCGAAGCCGACCGAG
>DATFFJ010000016.1:0-3703 GCA_035250065.1 Aeromicrobium sp.
ACCCGGCGAGGTCAGGACGTGGAGCCTGTCACGCGTGGGGCCCCCGGGTCTGGGCAGCTTCGAGGTGTCGGGCGGCCCGCTCGACCGGCTCGTCGTGGCCGGCGACGAATCCGTTGCGTACGCCACCGTCTTCACCCACGCCGGCGTTCGCAGCGCTGTGCACCGCATCGACCTCGGTTCGGGCGAGGACTCCGAAGTCGTCGGTGAGGTCCCCTACTACTTCTCGACGCGGCCGATGGTCAGTCCGGATCTGTCGCACATGACCACGCTCGACGAGGACTTCATCACCTCCGTCGTCGACCTCGCGAGCGGTGAATCGATCCCACTCGCGCGCTGCGACTCCATCCGGGCGTTCGACGAGACCGGGCAGCTGGTCGCCGTCGATGCTCACCTCGTCTGCCTCGAGCGCGGGGAGGAGTTCGGCGCCGGCCACAGCCGGCTCGTCGACCTCCGAACCCAGGAGACGCTCGTCGATCTCGGTGAGGAGTTCGTGCTGTACGCGGCGGCATTCGGGCCGTCGGCCGGCGGTCGACCGCCCGAACTGGCGGCCGTCGAGGAACGATCCGGTGAGGTGACGGTCTACGACCTGGCCACCGGCGAAGCGCGGGGCACCTACGCCCCCGATGCGGACTGGCCGGTCAGCATGGCCGTGTCGCCGGACGGCGAGCGTCTGGTGCTGTTGATGCTGAGCGGGCGGCTGGTCGCGCTCGATGTCGCGCGCCTCGCCGACGGTGATGGCGGCAGCGATCCGACGGTGTTCGACATCACCGCCCACAATGCCGGGAGCAAGGGCGTCACCATGTCGGCGAGTGGATTGATCGCTACTGGCTCGTCGCTCGACGGCATCCGCGTGTGGTCCGCCAACGGCGAACTGGTTGCGAGCGTGCCGACCAGCCAGGCAGACGCGCCGACGTTCGCCTTCGCTGCAGGCACCGACACCCTCTACTACGAGGATGGCGGTGGAGTCGTCAGGCGATTTCCCATCGAAGCCAACGAGCTCTCTGAGCTCGCGCGCAAGCTCCTCACCCGAGGTCTCACCCAACAGGAGTGTGACCGGTTCTTCGCCGGCGAAGACTGCCCGTCGTTCGATTAGTGCGACGGGTGATGATCCGGATCGTCAGCTCGGTTGGGGGACGATGCGGATGTAGGGCTTCGGCGATTCCCACTCGCCGAAGATCTCCTTGGCCTCGTCGTTGTTGACCGAGCCGGAGATGATCACGCTCTCACCCGGCTTCCAGTTGACCGGCGTGGCGACCCGGTGCTTGGCGGTGAGCTGGAGCGAGTCGATCACCCGCAGCACCTCGTCGAAGTTGCGGCCGGTGGTCATCGGGAAGACGAGGATCAGCTTGACCTTCTTGTCAGGGCCGATCACGAACACGTTGCGGACCGTCTGGTTGTCGGCCGCGGTGCGGGTCGCGGCGTCGCCCGACGTGCTCGCCGGCAGCATGCCGTACAGCTTCGACACGTTGAAGTCGGAGTCGCCGATGATCGGGTAGTTCGGCCGGGCTCCCTGCGTCTCCTCGATGTCGTCGGCCCACTTCTCGTGGTCGCCGGTGGCGTCGACCGACAGGCCGATGATCTTGACGCCGCGCTTCTCGAACTCGGGCTGGATCCTGGCCATGTAGCCGAGCTCGGTCGTGCAGATCGGCGTGAAGTCCTTGGGGTGTGAGAACAGCACCGCCCACGAGTCGCCGATCCAGTCATGGAACCTGATCCTGCCCTGCGTGGTGTCGGCTTCGAAGTCAGGTGCGGTTTCGCCTAGCGACAAACCCATCGTTTCGTCCTTTCACTGGAGACTGACGGCGTACCCTAAGCGCGGCGCCCCGGAGCAGACAACGAGAGCGGAAGTGACAGTTGGCCGGTCGACCGAGGCTGCCGCCGGGAGCCGGTGCTCTTGCGTCCCGGGAGCGGTCGTGCGCACGCGCCATACGATGCCCAGAGGCGGCACTCCCAGGAGGATGAGATGAGCGATGCGACCGAAGACTTCTTCGAGGAGCTCGAGCGGCGGGGTCACGAGCCGTTGGTGGGCAAGTTCTCGGGCAACGTGCGGTTCGAGCTCCGCAAGGGCAAGCGAACAGTGCGCTGGGTGCTGACGATCGACCACGGCGATGTGACCGTCTCGCGTGGGGACTCGGTCGCGGCGTGCACGATCGCTGCCGACATGTCGTTCTTCGATCGGCTGTGCCGGGGTGAGGTGAACGCGATGGCGGCCACCCTTCGCGGTGCGCTCGTCTGCACGGGAGACGCCGACCTGCTGCTCGCCGTCCAACGCCTGTTCCCCGGTCCCCCACAGCCCGTCACCTCCGGAGGGCGTTGAGCCATGGCCATCAATCAGGTCAAGGACCTCGACGGCAACACCTTCGTCGTCAGCGACGAGTGCGGCGACATCGAAGCATCGATGACGGATCCGACCGGCCTGTTCTCGTTCGACACACGGTTCCTCTCCAAGTGGGTGCTCACCGTGAACGATCTGCGCCTCACAGCGCTGTCGGTCGACGACCTGCAGTACTTCGAGAGCCGCTTCTTCCTCGTGCCCGGTACCGGCACGGTCTACATCGACTCCAAGCTGTCGGTGATCCGCCACCGCGCCGTCAGCAACGGTTTCATCGATGAGCTGACGTTCCTCAATCACGACCGGGACACGGTCGATCTGGTGATCCGGATCGACGCCGATTCCGACTTCGCCGACCTGTTCGAGATCAAGGACGCGCTTCCCAAGAAGGGTTCGTACACGAAGCGGATCGAACGCCGCTGTCTGTGGCTCGGCTACCAGCGCGAGACCTTCGTCCGGGCGACGGTGATCACGGCGTCGGAACGCTGTGATGTCGACGAGAACGGGCTCACGTTCAAGGTCCGGATCCCCTCGCACGGCCAATGGTCGACGCGGCTCGAGGTGGTCACCGACCTCACCGCCGGTGTCGACGGCGACGACCAGACGCTGTCGTGGCGCGCCAAGCGCACTCGCGGCAGCATGGCGACCGACCTCACCCGCTGGCTCGACCACGCGCCGACCTTGGAGTGCGACTCGGTAGCGCTCAAGGCCACGTACCGCCGCTGCCTCGTCGACCTCGCCGCGCTCCGGTTCTCCCCGCTATCGGCCGGCCGGCACACGCTGCCCGCCGCCGGTCTGCCCTGGTTCATGACGATGTTCGGGCGCGACAGCATCTTCACCAGCCTGCAGGCCCTGCCGTTCACGCAGGAGCTGGCAGCGACGACCTTGCGCGAGCTCGGGCTGCGCCAAGGCACACGCGTCGACGACTTCCGCGACGAGGATCCCGGCAAGATCCTCCACGAGATGCGCTACGGGGAGATGACGGCCTTCGAGGAGCGACCGCACTCGCCGTACTTCGGGTCGGCCGACTCGACGCCGCTGTTCGTCGTGCTGCTCGACGAATACGAGCGGTGGAGTGGCGACAGCAAACTCGTCCGCGACCTCGAGTTCGAGGCGCGCGCGGCGCTGACGTGGATCGACAAGTACGCCGACCTGCAAGGCAACGGCTACGTCTCGTACCAGACGCGCAACGAGGAGACCGGTCTGCCCAATCAGTGCTGGAAGGACTCGCCCGAGTCGATCTCGTACAAGGACGGCTCGCTGCCCGGATTCCCGCGGGCGACGTGTGAGCTCCAGGGCTACGCCTACGACGCCAAGATGCGCGGCGCCCGGCTGGCACGCCGGTTCTGGCGCGATCCCGACTACGCCGAC
>DATFFJ010000017.1:0-4605 GCA_035250065.1 Aeromicrobium sp.
CGCTGCAGCCGACTACGCACCCGAATCCGTCGAAATGCGCACCGGCGTGCCCGCCGCCGACGTGCGCATCTTGGCACGGGCGCTGGCCGGTGCTCCCACGGCGGCCGTGCACGGCCGCACCGGCGCGTGCCTGGGCCGTCACGCCACGCTCGTGAACGTGCTGATCGACGCACTGAACCTGGTCACGGGGAACCTTGACCGGCCGGGTGGGCTGGTCTTCGGCAGCGGTCCCGTGGACCTCGCCACGCTCGCCAAACTCGGCAACTCGGCGACCTACGACACCTACCGCTCACGGGTGAGCGATCTGCCCGAGGTGATCGGCCAGCTGCCGGCGCCCCTGATGGCCGAGGAGATCGAGACACCGGGGCCGGGACAACTGCGCGCGCTGATCGTGTCAGCCGGGAATCCGGTGTTGTCCGTGCCGGGAGCCGAGCGCTTCGAGCGAGCACTCGGCACGCTCGATCTCCAGGTCGCCATCGACTTCTACCTGAACGAGACGCACCGCCACGCCGACTACGTCCTTCCGGCAGCGACGTTCTACGAGCGCGACGACGTCGTCGTCGCCGCTCTCGACTTCCACCTGACCCCGTTCATCCAATGGACCGACGCAGTCACCGCTCCCCGCGGCGAGGCCAAGCCGGACTGGCAGATCATCGACGCCCTCGGCAAGGAGATGGGCATCCGCCCGGTCGCGGGCCTGCCCGCGGGGATGCTCGGCACCGGCCGCGCCGCCAAGCTCGCGGCACGTGTTCTGAGCCCGGCGACCGCGTGGGTCACGCCCGAACGGGCGATCGACCTGCTGCTGCGCACCGGCCGCCATCGGCTGTCGGTGGCCACCCTGCGCAAGCACCCGCGTGGCATGGTGCTCGCCGAGCACGTCAGCACCGGCGTGCTCAGGCGCAAGGCTCGCGGTGGCAAGGTTCGCCTCGATGACCCTCGCATCGCTGACGCCCTGCTCCGCCTTGCGGCCGAGCCCGCCCCGGATCCGGAGTACCCGGTGATGCTCATCGGCAAGCGAGACGTTCGCTCGCAGAACTCGTGGATGCACAACACGCCCAAGCACCGCGACGCCCAGCGGCGCCAGCGGGCGCTGATCAGCCCGAAGGACGCTGCCGAGCTCGGCATCGATGACGGCGACTCGGTTCGCATCATCTCGGTCGACGGCGTGCTCGAAGTCCCGGTCCACGTCACAGACGACGTCGGCACCGGCACGATCGCCGTGCCCCACGGCTGGGGCCACCGCGGTGGTGGCTGGACCGTGGCCAACGCGGCAGGCGGAGTCAATATCAACGAGATCACGCCCGCGTCGGCCGCCACCCTGGAGCCGCTGTCCGGCATGGCGCACCTCAATGGCATCCCGGTTCGCCTCGAAGCCGCGGTAGCCCAGGCTGGCACCGGATAGCGCAGATCAGTGGAAGAAGTGCCGGGTCCCGGTGAAGTACATCGTGATCCCGGCCGCCTGAGCCGCGGCGACAACCTCGTCGTCCCGCACCGAACCGCCCGGCTGGACGATCGCCTTGACGCCCGCATCGATGAGGATCTGCGGGCCATCCGGGAATGGGAAGAACGCATCCGAGGCGGCGACGCTCCCACGTGCCCGCTCCTCACCAGCGCGGGAGACAGCCAAGCCGCAGGAGTCGACTCGGTTGACCTGGCCCATGCCGATACCAACCGAGGCACCGTCTCGGGCCAGCAGGATCGCGTTGGACTTGACCGCTCGCACCGCGCGCCAGGCGAATGCCAGGTCGGCCAGCGTCGCGTCGTCGGCGGCGGCACCTGAGGCCAACGTCCACGTCGACGGGTCGTCGCCCGGTGCGTTGATCTGGTCGCGCAGCTGCAGGAGGACCCCACCACTGACCGGTCGCATCTCCACCGGCGAGCGGCCGGCTGCCGGAAGGCGCAGTATGCGGATGTTCTTCTTCGCCTGCAGGACCTCCAAGGCTCCCGCCTCGAAGTCCGGGGCGACGATGACCTCGGTGAACACCTCGGCCACCTGCTTGGCCATGTCGACAGACACCGGTCGATTCGCCGCGATCACGCCGCCGAAGGCCGACACCGGATCGCAGGCATGGGCGCGTGCGTGCGCCTCGGCGATGTCCGAGCCAACCGCGATGCCACAGGGGTTGGCGTGCTTGATGATGGCGACCGCCGGCATCTCGAAGTCATGGGCTGCGCGGTTGGCTGCATCGGTGTCGAGGTAGTTGTTGTACGACATCTCCTTGCCGTGCAGCTGCTCGGCCGACGCGAGCCCGCCGCCCTCGGGACGGACGTACAGCGCAGCCGGCTGGTGCGGGTTCTCGCCGTAGCGAAGCTCGGATGACTTCGCCCACGTCGCGCCGAGGAACTCCGGGAACACGGTTCCGGAAGTCGGCGCTGCATAGGACGAGGCAAACCAGGACGCGACGGCCACGTCGTAGGACGCCGTGTGAGCAAAAGCCTCTGCCGCAAGGTGCTTGCGCTGGTCGAGCGTGAAGCCACCGCTGGCCAGGGCTGCGCGAACGTCGTCGTACTGGTCCGGCGCGGTGATGACCGCGACCGTCGGGTGATTCTTCGCCGCGGCCCGCACCATGGACGGCCCGCCGATGTCGATCTGCTCGACGCACTCATCCGGCGTCGCTCCTGATGCCACCGTCTCCTGGAAGGGATACAGGTTCACCACCACCAGGTCGAACGGCTCGATCTCAAGCTCCCGGAGCTGCTCGACGTGATCATCGAGGCGGGAGTCGGCGAGGATCCCGGCGTGGACCCGCGGATGCAGGGTCTTGACGCGACCGTCGAGGCATTCGGGAAAGCCGGTCAGCTCCTCGACCGGGGTCACCGGGACGCCGGCCGCTTCGATCGCCTTGGCGGTCGAGCCGGTCGACACGATGGACACCCCGGCAGCATGCAGGTTGCCGGCCAGCTGCTCCAGGCCCGTCTTGTCATAGACGGAGACCAACGCTCGCTTGATCGGCCTACTTGTCATGGTCAAACCCTTCTCGCGCCAAGCGGCCCACCCACGTGGCGAGCATGTCGCGCTCGGCAACCTTGATGCGTTCATGCAGGGACTCGACGTCGTCATCAGGCTCGACCTCGACGGCGACCTGGGCGATGATCGGGCCTTCGTCGAGTCCATCGTCGACCAGGAACAGCGTCGCCCCAGTGACCTTGACGCCGTGGTTGAGGGCGTCACGGGGACCCTGTGTGCCGGGGAAGGACGGCAGCAGCGACGGGTGCGTGTTGACGGTGCGACCGCCGAACCGCTCAAGGAAGGCGGGTCCGACGAGCTTCATGAACCCGGCGAGGACGATGAGGTCGGGGTCGTACTTCGCCGCGTGTTCGGTCAGTGCGACGTCCCACTCCGCCCGTGAGTCGAAGTCGGACAGCTGGACGACGAACGTCGGGATCCCGGCGCGCTCGGCCCGGGTCAGACCCTCGATGTCGGTTCGATCCGCGCCCACCGCGACGATCTGCGCGCCGTAGGCGGGATCCTGCGAGGCGTCAATCAGCGCCTGGAGATTGGAGCCAACGCCCGAGACCAAAACGATCACTCTCGCTGGGCTTCCGGCTGACACGACGCCCACGATAGTGGGCGAGCAGCGAGCCGAGCGCGCCGGTCGCGGACAAGATGACCACGGCGATCGCAGCCGGCGTGACAGGTGGCGGGCCGGCGTCGACCAGGCGTCCCGGACCGATGCCGCCGCCGGATGTGGCGATCAATGTGCCCAGCACGAGTCCGGCCACCGCTCCGGACAGTGCGCCGATGCGAACCCGGGAGGTGAGCGAGCCCGCCCACACGCCGGCGGCCGGAAGCACGAGTCCCAGCAGGAGGACCCACGGACCGAAGGCACCGGGGTTGGGGACGGCGGCGAGGGTCGGGAACCCGGGGATGGCACCCAGATAGGAACCGGTCAGGTCGACCGACGTCTCCGTCCCGAGTGCGAACCCCGGACCGATCAGGACTGACGCCGTCCACAGGACGAGAGTCGGAAGCGAAAGGAGACATGCCACCGCCAGGACGACGGCGCCGCCCACACTGGGGTCGAGCAGTCCCCACATGTCCGCGGCACGCTGACCGTGCACGCTGAGCATCACGATCACAAGGATCAGCGACGCGCCGAGCACCACGGCGAGAGCACGCATCGCGCCCCGGATGACCAGTCCGACGTCGTCCCGGACCGACAGCTGCGCTCGATGCCGCCAGCCGGCGCCGAGGGCGGCGCCCACGCCGCCAACGAGCAGACCCCCGAGCGCCGCCCGCGGGATGGACACCGCGACGTTGTCGGTCGACACCACTGCGGCGAGAACGGCTGCTGCGATGCCGATGGTCATGCCGACCGTGCCGGCGAAGCCGCCCAGGTCGGTGATCTCCGCTCGCGCCACGCGGTGGGCGATCGCCGCGGTCAGCGCCACGACCACGAGGGAGGCGCCGAGCGGCACCACGCCGATCTTCGCCTCGCCGAGTACGATCCCCGACCCGTGCGCAACCAGCCACAGGCGCGCAGGGATCCGCAGATCAGAGCCGCCGGACACGAGCATCGCCAAGGCCGCGGCGCCCCATCCGACACCCAGGACGCCCGCCGCCGTGCGCAGCGCTGGCTTGAGGAAGCCGCCCCAAACGGGAGA
>DATFFJ010000018.1:0-3011 GCA_035250065.1 Aeromicrobium sp.
CGGCTCGCGCTGGGCAACCGCGGGCACGCCCGCGTCACCTCCCTGGCGCACCTTGACGTCTATGGGCACGCCGCCGAAGTACTCCAGCTCGTTTCGCTGGGCGAAGCGGTGACCGCCCCCTCGGCCGAAGATTTCGGTCTCTTCGCCGCAGTGTGGGCAGACGAAGGCGCTCATGTTCTCGACGATGCCCATTACGGGCACCGATAGGCGCCGGAACATCGCAAGCGCCTTGGCCACGTCCAGCAACGCCACGTCCTGCGGGGTCGTTACCAGCAGTGCCCCGCTAATCGGTACGGCTTGGGCCAGCGTCAGCTGTGCATCGGATGTGCCCGGAGGCAAATCGATGACCAGGTAGTCCAGCTCGCCCCAGTCGACGTCGCGCAGGAACTGCTGGATGGCGCCACCCACGAGCGGCCCGCGCCACACGATGGGCTGGCCCTCCGGGACGAAGAACTGGATCGAGATCGTCTTCACGCCATAGCGTTCGAGTGGGGTGATCTTGTTGTTCGGGCTGGCCGTTGGCTGGCCGTCCACGCCGAGCATCAGCGGGATGTTCGGACCGGTGATGTCGGCGTCGAGCAACCCGACCGTCGCGCCTGCCTGGGCCAGCGCCACGGCAAGGTTCACCGACACCGTGCTCTTGCCCACGCCGCCCTTGCCCGAAGCCACCGCGACGATGTTCTTGACGCCGGGGATGAGCTGCTCGTTCTGGCGCGGGCTCGCGCGGCGGACCATCGCGCCCCAGGTGATGTCGACCCCGGTCGCGCCGATGGACCCGAGCACCTGCCGTGCGTTTGCTTCGATCTCGTCCTTGAGCGGGCAGGCGGGCGTCGTGAGCTCGATCGTGAACGCCACGTTCGATCCGTCGACCTGGATCGACTTGACCATCTGGAGGGTCACGATATCGCGGCCGAGCTCAGGCTCCTGGACGGTGCGGAGGGCATCGAGGATCGCCCCCTCGGTTAGGCTGCTCATGCGCTGGCGCTTCCTTCGTGGCGGTGTCGGGAGGTACGGTTTCTGACGGCCGATACGTCGATATCGTACCGCCGGAGCCCATTCGTGCGGGATCGGCGCTACGGGACGCGCTGCGTCGCACTGGATTGGGCGTCGTGCTACGTTCGAAGTTCGGAGGATTCCGGCGAGCCCAGCTTCGATTTCCGCAAGCGCCCCGCGGCAACGGCACGATCTGCCCACGTTTGACACCCGCGCGGATGCGCTCATATCCTCGCCCGACCTGACACCCGGAACCCCAGCGCCGCGTGCGCAGCACCGAACCGCTGCCAGTCCGTCAGGGCACGCGCAACGCTCGCTGAGCAGGGAGAGCCAGAGGAACGTGCCGACCGAGGTCCGGCTGTCCGACGTCGTCAAACAGTTCGGC
Organism: Aeromicrobium sp.; assembly: GCA_035250065.1. GTDB lineage: Bacteria > Actinomycetota > Actinomycetes > Propionibacteriales > Nocardioidaceae > Aeromicrobium. The sequence goes on from DATFFJ010000018.1 coordinate 1,379, forward strand.
GAGATGACCGCCGTCGACCATGTCGACCTTGAGGTCGAGGACGGTGAGTTCTTCAGCCTCCTGGGCCCGTCCGGCTGCGGCAAGACGACGACCCTGCGCATGATCGGTGGGTTCGAGCAGCCGACGTCGGGGCGCATCGAACTCCACGGCGAGGACGTCACGTGGCTGCCGCCCTACCGGCGCAACGTGAACACCGTCTTCCAGAACTACGCGCTGTTCCCGCACCTGACGATCTACGAGAACGTCGCGTTCGGGCTGCGTCGCAAGGGCGTCAAGGACAGCGACATCAAGACTCGGGTGCGCGAGATGCTCGAGCTCGTCGACATGCCGGGCTTCGAGTCGCGCAAGCCCACCCAGATCTCGGGTGGCCAGGCGCAGCGCGTGGCGCTCGCGCGGGCCCTCATCAACCGACCGGCCGTCCTCCTCCTCGACGAACCGCTCGGCGCCCTCGACCTGAAGCTGCGCAAGCAGATGCAGGTCGAGCTGAAACGCATCCAGCAGGAGGTCGGGATCACGTTCGTCTACGTCACCCACGACCAGGAGGAGGCGATGACGATGTCCGATCGCATCGCCGTCATGAACCGCGGCCGCTATGAGCAGCTCGGCGACCCGGAGACGCTCTACGAACGACCGACGACGCGCTTCGTGGCGGGCTTCCTCGGCGCGAGCAACCTGCTCGGCGGCACGTGCCAGGGCACCGACAACGGCAAGGGCGTGATCAGGTTGCGCGACGACACGGTGGTCTTCGCGCCGGCCCAGGCGGTGTACGGAAAGGTCGAGGTCGACGTCGGGATCCGTCCCGAAAAGATCCGCATCCACCGCCAGGCAGCCGCGACGCCCGACGGGCACAACCACCTCGGTGGGACGGTCGTCGATGCGTCGTACATCGGCGTCAGCACGCAGTATCTCGTGGAAACCAGCAGCGGATCACGCGTGCTCGTGTACGAGCAGAACATCGAGCGGACCGTCCATGGTTCGCTCTACAAGCCGGGGGAGGACGTCCAGCTGTCGTGGTCACCCGACCACACGTTCGTCGTCGAGGGCACGCCCTCGGCGCAGGCAGCAGAGGAACTTGTCTGACCGCTCGGTCGGACGGGATGCAGTTGGAGGAGCAACCTTCCCGATGAACCAGGACGACCGCGTTTTCACCCGGGGGATGTCGCGGCGAACCGTGCTCAAGAGCAGCGCGTTCGCCGGGTTCGGAGCCTTCCTTGCCGCGTGCGGGACGAGCGGCCAGACCACGGCCCCGAGCGTCGCCCCTGCAACCGGCGCGCCACCGGAGTCAGTGGCCCCCAGCATGTCCGAGGCACCGGCCGCCTCGGAGTCCCCGTCTGCGGAGCTCAACTTCGCGAACTGGCCGCTGTACATCGACACCGACGACAACGACGACACGAAGCACAAGACGCTCGAGGATTTCACTGCCAAGTACGGCACGGTCGTGAACTACTCCGAGGTCATCAACGACAACGACGAGTTCTTCGGCACGATCCAACCGGCCCTGCAGGGCGGCCAGGACACGGGCTGGGACCTGATCGTGCACACCGACTGGATGGCCGCCCGCCTGATCCGCCTCGGCTGGGTCGAGCAGCTCAACCTCGACAACATGCCGAACAAGGTCGCCAACATGCAGGAC
>DATFFJ010000019.1:0-2860 GCA_035250065.1 Aeromicrobium sp.
CGCGCTGCCTGCAACGCCTCGACCTGCTCGCCTACCAAACGCGGGTGCGTGCCACGCCCGATGCGAGCGTGCTGATCGGTCCGGCCGGGTAGGAGCCGTCCCGGGTTTTCTCGGCGCCGACCAGGTCGGTAGCTAGGACTGCCGGGCTGCCGTCGCTTTCCTCGAACTCGGCATCGACGAACCGGACGCGTTCAAGATCGGATCCGGTGATCATGCCGAGGCGAACGTTGTCGAATTCGGCCGGCAGGCGGGACTCCAGATAGACCTCGGCGCCTTCGTCGACGACCGTCGCGACCACATCGTTGCCGGTGAGAACGGTTGCGCCCTTCTCGGCCTCGAACGGTGTAGCTCCACCGGCGTAAACGTTGTCGCGAATATAGACCGGTTGCTTCACGCCCATGAATCGTTGGTGGTCGCCACGAGTGGGGTCGCCGGTCAGGGCGAGGTAATCCTCCATCGACGCGGGGTGTCCGTTGTAGCCGACGGTGCCGTGCTCGGCTTTCTCGAGGCGGTTGGGGAAACTGCCTGATAGTGCCGACGCGCTATAGGCCTGGGTGGCGTCGCCACCCAGAAAGATGTTATTGATGTGGCGGTCGTCGCCACCGTGGATGGCGGCGTAGCCGGCTACCTGGGTGCTATGCGGTACGTGGTAGGGGGTGGGCCGTTCGAGGACGGGTTCGATGGAAACGGTCCCGCAAACCAGGTTGTTGACGAACGCCCCGCCTTGGCTGAATATCTCCAGTGAGGCCGGGGACGCGAAGATGTTGTGCTCGACCAGATAAGGTCCGTGACTCACCTCCACGAAGAGGTCACGCTTGTTGTTGTAGCAGAGGTTCCGCGACACCCGGGTGCCTTGCGTCTGCCAGTCCAGCCAAATTCCTAGTGAACAGTCGTGGATGCGGTTGTGGCGGATGATCACGTCGATGGCGGCATGGAGTTTGATGCCACCGATCTCGTATCCGTAGAACTCCCGCTTGAGGGCGATGTTGTAGATGTGGTTGTCCTCGATCGTGGAGAACACGCAACCGAGGTGGCCGACGATGCCGTTCTGGCCGCAGTCGTAGATGGTGTTGCGGCGGACGATGTGGGATCCGACGTGGTCACGGTCCCAGCCGATCTGCCGGGCGGCGAAGACCGACTCGAGCTGGTACTGGTAGCCCGGCTTGTCAAGTCGCACCGTCGCGTAGTTGTGGCCCGTGGACATCTCCTTGCCGATCGAGACGGCCGAGCACTTCGCGTCGTGGATGACGTTGTCCTCGATGATCCAGCCCTTGGCCCAGTTTGGCCCGATCAGGCCGGGCTGATCGGCCGTGGGCGGGGCCCAGGGGCTGGCGGCCTGGGCGAGTTCAAACCCGCGAACGGTGATGTAGTTGAGGTGGTGCTCGACCGGGTAGAAAACGGAGCGTCGTACGTTGATCTCGACGAGCTCCTCGTTCGGATTCGCGCCTTGGAAGTTGGCCCAGATGATGGTCTGTTCATCCCCGACTTCGGCGTACCAGACAAGTCGCGTCTGCTCGGGATCGCGGATCCGGTCGACTGTTCCGGTCCAGTCGTCTATCACCTCGGTGCGCAGTGGCGGAGCCGACACGTCCGCGAGGGTCAGGACCTCATAGAAGCTGGTTCCGTTGAGGTAGACATCACCCAGGTGCTTCTTCGGCGTGGACGTGTCGGGGTAGACGATCCAGTCACCGGCAATCTCTTCTGCGAACGGGTTGAAGGAGCCGAAGAGGGTGTTCGGCACGGCGACCGTCCAGAGATTGCCCTCCACCCGGTCCCATCCCGTGACCTGTTCCGAGCCCTTGATCACGACGTGCTCGCCGGGAGCTGCGGTGTAGGTGATGCGCCGCAGGTCGCTGAGCCCGCCGCGCCGGGGCTGGACCCATTCGCGGTACTCCCCGCTGTGGACGACGACGCTATCCCCGGGCATGGCGAGATCCGCAGCCCGATTGATGGTCCGGAGCGGACGGTCCTCGGAGCCTTCGGCCTGGTCGGATCCGGTTGTCGCGACATGGAACTCAAATGGCATTTGTTTGTGCCTTTCGCACGTCAGTACTGGCTTTCAACGAGCGCCGAGCAGGTGCTGCACGGCCAGCCGCTGGAGGCGAGCGAAACCGTAGCCCTGGGTGCGCGGGGTGTCGAGGTTGTAGTCCTCGAACGCCGTCGAGTCGGCAAGCAATTGCTCGTACGTCTCCCCGTCATTCAGGGTGGGCTGGCTGAGCTCGTCCACCCGAGCAGCCTCGAGCGCCTCCTGCACCTCAGGATCGGCCCGGAACGCCCGCGCGCGATCCCGCAACATCAGGTAGAGCTCCATATTGGCCCGAGCCGACTCCCAGACCCCGTCCATGTCCTCGGTGCGGGGCGGCTTGTAGTCGAAGTGCCTCGGCCCGTCGTACGCCGGACCGCCACCGGGCGCGCCGTTCTCCAGTAGGTCGACAGTTGAGAACGCTTGCAGCAGGTCGCCGTGGCCGAACACCAGATCTTGGTCGAAGCGCGGACCCTTCTGCCCATTCAGGTCAATGTGGAAAAGCCTCCCTGCCCACAGCGCCTGCGCAATGCCGTGGGTGTAGTTGAGGCTGGCCATCTGCTCATGCCCCACCTCCGGGTTGATGCCCACCATGTCGGAGTGCTCGAGCTCGTTGATGAACGCCAGCGCATGGCCGATCGAGGGCAGCAGGATGTCGCCTCGCGGCTCGTTGGGCTTGGGCTCGATCGCAAACCGCAGTCCGTAGCCGCGGTCAATCGAGTACTGGGCGAGCGTGTCCAAGGCCTCCCGGTACCGATCAAGCGCGGCCCGAACGTCCTTGGCAAAGTCAACTTCTGAGCCTTCCCGGCCGCCCCAGAAGACATAGATCTGCGCGCC
>DATFFJ010000020.1:0-2781 GCA_035250065.1 Aeromicrobium sp.
TGCACCCGTGGTTGCGACCATGCAGACCTCGGACGTGCCCGCAGTGAGCACACTTCGGGAGTGCGTCAATCTCGGCGTTGTGACCGTCGCTCATGACTGCACCTCGTTGGCTGGGTCGTTGACACTGACGTCGTCGTGGTCGACGATCTCGGCCTCGTGGATCTCGCCCGTCTCGGTGTTCACGATCGAGTCCGCAGCCCGGCGCGCACGCAGCGACGACCCCAGTTCCTCGTCAGCCGTCATGGCCGCGTTGAGCATGGTCGAGCGGGGCAGCGTCTTGATCAGCTGCCGCAGCACGGTCTTGCGCTCCATCCAGCGCATCGGGTCAGCGATGCCGCCCGACGTACCGACCTTGCCGCCACGCAGTCGCTTGACCTCGCCCGGCGTGAGCACCACGAACGACGAGCCGCCAGTGGAGAGCGTGGCCACGGCGTAGTAGTAGATGACCTCGCCGCGGTCTCCCTGTGCGGGCTTGTGGCGCAGCACGGGGTTGAGGCCGTACTCGTACTCGAAGTCGTCGTTGGCGTAGACGGCCTGCGCGTCGAGGTGCCGGGCTAGGGGGTTCTGCCAGAACAGCTTGGCGTAGCCCTGGTAGCCGACGATCAACTGGCACTCTCGCTTGTAGGGCACGAGGTACGCCTCGCCGTTCACGCCGGGTTCGAGGCCCAGCGCGGCGGCAGTGAGCAAGGCTCCAGCGAACGACTGCGGCGAGCACTTCGCCAACTCGGGCGTCTGTCGCAGCACGGTCAGCGCGAGCCGCGCCATGCGGTCGGAGTCCATGCCCTTCGGAAGCGCGCGGGCCAGTTCGGGTCGCAACTGCTGGATGATCGTGCCGATGCTCGGCGGCTGTGCCTGCTGCTCGGACGGGAGTGCTACGTCGGTGCTCATGCTTCCTCCAGGAGGTTCTCGCGGTAGGCCCATACGGGCAGGTCGGTGGAGACGATGCGGTCGTCCGGGGCGTAGCCCGGCCAGATGCCCGACTCGGTGCAGTCGCGGAACCGTTCCAGCGCTGCTTGGTTGCGGAGACGTCCGAGGTCGACGGCGTCACGTGTGAGCTCGATGCAGGTCACCTCGTGGGGCGCGGTCTTCTCCTGCACGATGAAGACGAAGCCGCGGGGCTCCATGCCGAGGTCGCGGGCGATGTCGAGGTACCACGCGGCCTGCATGTGGTAGCCGAACGAGTGCGCCGCCCTGCCGAACGCATCAGGCTCGCTGCTCGCTGCGGTCTTGTAGTCGGTGAGCATGTCCTCGTTGAGCCAGTCGAACCGTGCTCGGCGCATGACGCCAGTGGCTTCGTCGGCACAGAACGCGGAGACTTCCGGCTTGCCCTCGGACAGCAGCGCCATGGCGGTGCGGTGCTCGGAGAGCCGGTCGGCCATCGCCTGCACAGTGTCGTAGTCGCCCCGCAGGATCGGCGTCTTGCCAGCCGCTCGCGCTGCGTCTCGTTCTTCGCGGGCAGCCTTGGTGCGCCAATCGTCGTGGTGGATGACCTCGAGGTCAGCACCAACGCCCAGCACGAGCTTGTGCGCGGCGGTCCCGAAGTCGAACACATCCTTGTGGACAGGGTGCTCGCGCTCCCACTTGTAGCGGGCCGGCGACTTCAGCAGCACCTTCGCGCCGCTGACAGACAGGCTGGTCGGATGCGCGTGGTACTCGGCCTCGTCCAGCCCGTGAATCAGGCCCGCGCCCGGGTTGGCGTCCTTGTCGGCGTAGTACAACTCCGGGTCCCATTCCCGCTCGGGTCGATCAACGCGGGCGGTCACGATGAACGCACCGCCTCCACCGCAACCACCCGCGGGCTCGGTTTCACCACTGCCGCCGCGTGCTGCTTGGCGACCTCGCGGGAGATGGGTCCGCGGGGGACGTGGCCGCATGTGCATTGGCGGGTCATGACGCGTCTCCGTCCAGGTAGCGCCACTCAATGCGCGTGACGAAGTCGTCCACGCCCATGCCCTGCGCCTTGATGAAGTAGCGGTCCAGGAACTCGCCGGGAGGCAGCCCAGGGAATCCCTCACGCTCCATCTCGCGAGCGGCCCAGTTGGGCAGGTAGTGCCACGTGTCCCTCACCAGCCAGTTGAGTGGCTCTCGGGTGACCTTGACCACCTCGACCTCGCATAGGCGCACGAGCGGCTCACCGGGCTTGCGGCCCATGACCTTTCGGCACAACGTCAGGCGGTCACCGGGCTTGAGAAGTCGCCGACCGTTCTTGTCCTCCCACCAGCCCTTGCGGCGAGTGACGGTCTTGCGGCGCTCCACCACGGCTTGCTCAGTGAAGGCGACGGACATCAGGCGACTCATGGCTTCTCCAGAAAGGCTTGGGCGACGTTGAGGGCGTGCGCTTTGGATGCGTCGGGCTTGACCGCGAGCACCGATGCGCACGCGTTGAGCCAGTCGCCGACCGCCATCAGGAACGCGTCCTCGGCGTGGAACTCGCGGATCTCGGAGACTGCGCAGAGGATGGTGACGCGGGGGTTGGTGTCGGTCATGGCGCGTCCGTCTCAGCGGGCGGAAGGACGCGGGCTTCGATGTCGCCCCTGATCCCGTGCAACGCGCTCAGAACGAAGGACATCGATGCCACGATCAGCGCGTCTTGGTCATCGCCGAACATCCACTTCATGAGGCACGCGACGCCGACGGTGGCGAAGGTCCACTCGTAGAACATGTGACGGGTCATGGCTGGGTGCCTCATGTGGTCCTCCCGTAGCAGCAGGTGCAGCACCCATCCGGCCCGTGCATCTGCACGACGTTGCCGATGACGCGGATGCCAGTGCCATCACGGCG
>DATFFJ010000021.1:0-2186 GCA_035250065.1 Aeromicrobium sp.
GGGCGGTGAAGCCGTCGGACACGGTGAAGTCGGCGCTGTCCTCCTCGTCGCCGCTGGCGCCGATCGCGACGACGAGGGCGTGCGGCGAGATGTCCCGGGCCGCCGCCACGAAGGTGGCGAGGGCGCCGGCGGGGCCGGTGCTCTCGCGGAGGATGACGTCGATGTCGACCAGCCGCAGGGTGCGCAGCGCGTCGCCGTCGCTCCGGGCTTCGAAGATCGAGAAGTCGGCCAGCGAGCGGTTGACCCGCGCCCGCACGGTGTCGTCGACGGTCAGGACGAGAACGGTGTTCACGCGGTCACCGGCGACGACACCGTGGCGATGGGGAGCTCGACGGTGAAGCTGGCGCCGCCGGTCGGCCGATTGACCGCTCGCAGCCGGGCGCCGTGGGCCTGGGCGATGCCGGCCGAGATGGCGAGCCCCAGCCCGGAGCCTCGCGGCTTGGTCGTGAAGAGCGGCTCGAACACCCGCTCCAGCAGCTCGGGCGGGATGCCGGGACCGTTGTCGGCCACCGTGACGATGAGGTGCGTGTCCCCACGCGTCAGCTCGACCGAGACGGTGCCGCCGCCCGGCGTTGCGTCCTGGGCATTGAGCAAGAGGTTCAGGAATAGCTCCTCGAGCTCCTGCTGATTGCCCAGCACCATGCAGGGCTCGGGGCCCAGACCGACGGTCATCGTGACTCCCTTCTCTTCCAGCCCTGGCTGCACCAGCTCCAGCGCCTCGGTCACCGGCACCCGAACGTCCACGGGATGGCGGGGGCCGCCCGCCGGTCGCGACAACGTGCGCAACCGATCCAGCAGGCGCTGGATCCGATCGATCTCGCGCGTGGAGATTCGCCCGAACTCGTCGAGGAATCGCGCGTCGCCGAGCCGGCGCGGGAGCAGCTGAGTGAACGTCTTGATCGCCACCAGCGGATTCTTGATCTCGTGGGCGATGCCCGAGGCGAGCGCCTGGAAGTACACGAGCCGCTCGGCCCGCCGGCGCTCGACCTCCAGCTCCTTCAGCGGCGTGAGGTCGCTGAACACCGCGACGGCGCCGAGCACGGAGCCGCTCGGATCCCGCACCGGCGACACCGTGCAAATGACTGGCCGGCTCGCCGGTCCGTCCGTGACAGGGACGACCATCGGCAGCTCGACCTCGGGCTGGGTGCGCGGCTGTCCATCGGCGACGGTCGCCTGCAGGGGCTCGGCGAGGCAGGCCGGCAACACGGATGCCGGGCCGCCCCGGGTCGTCTCGGCCGGCAGCCCGATGAACTGCTCGGCCGCCCGGTTGAACATCGCCACACGGCCCGTCGCGTTGATCGCGACGACCCCGCTTTCCATGGTGGCAGCGATGTTCTCGAGGTACTCGTTGGCCACGGTCACGGCCGCGTAGAGCTGGGCATTCTTGATCGCCACGCCGGCCTGATTGGCCAGTGTCATCAACAGGTCTAGGTCTTGCCGGTAGAAGGCATCTCCGGAGAGCTTCGGCCCAACCGCAATCATCGCGATCAGCTCATCCTCGGCCAGCACCGGGAGCAGCAGCGACCAGTTCATCTCGGCCAGGCGCTCGTGAAGCACTCTCGATGCCGTCTCCTGCTCCCGAGCCATTTTGTCGGCCAGAACGGCCGCCCGCGCCGCATCGACCGCAGCGATGACCTCTACCGGCGCCTCAGCCGGGTTCGCAAATTGGCTCGAGTCCTGCTGTACTTCAGCCACCGCACAACAGAAAGCACCATCTTTCTGAAGGTATAGTGCTACACCCTCGGCTGCTGTCGACCGCGCTACGGTTGCGGTGATAGAAGCCAATAGCGTGTCCATGTGTAGCACCCGGGTAAGCATCTGGCTCGCTTCGCGGACTGTTCGCTGATAGTCCGTGTGTGTCCTGTACACATACCGGTCAAGAAAGTGGCTGGCGGTATCGCGTGCAATGGGTGTGAGAACTGTGACGGCTCCAACCGCAGTCAAGAGAAGCGCCAACTCTGCCCCGGTTAGATGAATGAGCAAGCGCGGCCAGAACACTGCAATAAGCAGGGCAGCGGGCACAGCAGATAGGGCAACAGCTATGGCGATCGTCAGTCCTCGATGGATGAACAACCGCAGATCCATCAACCGATGGCGAATAATTGCGTGGGCAACAAAGCCGACGTAGATCAAACTGAAGTACGGCCCAATCCAGCTGTAGGTCGACTGCCCGGTGATCAGCGGGA
>DATFFJ010000022.1:0-4820 GCA_035250065.1 Aeromicrobium sp.
AGGTCGTCCTGGCCAAGGTGCTCGATCGGGCGGTGCCCAACCCGGCTGGCCCGTTGGAGCCGGCGAAGCTGATGAGCGTGACGCTGGTTCCCGCGAACGGCGGCCGCGTCGAGTTCGCGGCGCGATGACCCACGGATGGAACGAGGCGTCGGCCGGCGGTCAGACGTTCCGCTTCCTCGACAGCGGCGAGGGCCCGCTCGTCGTCCTGTACCACGGCTTCCCGGATGGCCCCGACTCCTGGGAATCCATCCGGGCGCGCCTGAATGCTGAGGGCTACCGCACTGTGGTGCCGTACCTGCGTGGCTACCACCCGGCGACGTTCAGCGACCGCAAGTTCCGGATCAGTGACCTGGCCGACGACTTCGCACTCCTGCTCGACGCGTTGGGAGAGCGCACAGGCGCCGTCGTGGGGCACGACTGGGGCACGTCAGTGGCCTACGGTGCGGGAACCAAGTACCCGGATCGCGTGACGAAGCTCGTGGCGATCGGGATCCCGCACCCCGTGACGATCAAGCCGAAGCCGACCGAGGTGGGGGCCGGCCGGCACTTCCTGTACTTCAAGCTTCCGTGGGCTCGGTTGACGGCGCAGGCATTCGACCTCAGGCTCGTCGACCGGCTGTACCGGCGCTGGGCGCCGCACTGGGACGGCCCCGAGCGCGAGCAGTCGGTTGCCGAGTCGGTCCAAACCCTGCGGGACAAGCGCGTTCTGCGAGGAGCGCTGGCGTACTACAAGGCTTTGAACCCCTTCGACTCGTTCGCCCGCGGGAGAATCGACGTGCCGGGCTTGATCGTCGGGGGATCGGACGACCCGCCGGTAATCCAGCGCGCCTATGAGGCGACGCCTTCGCGTTTCACCGCGCCCTGCACCGTCCGAATTCTTGAGGGCGCGGGACACTGGCCGCATCGCGAGCGCGAGGACGAGTTCGTCGAGGCGTTGCTCGCGTTCCTCGCAACATAATGAATGCCTTGCTAAAAGGTTTCCACCCATTCTGAGCGCCACTCCGGCGGCTCAAACGGTTCGCTCCAATAGGCCGTCTCCTTGGCGATCTTGCCGTCGCGGAACTCGAAGATGAAGACCGTCTCGTACTTGGGTCCGTCATAGTCGAGGGTCGCCTCGGCAACGACCAATTCGCCGGCACTGAGCATCCGACGGGGCGTGATGGTCGGGAGTTGTGGAAATGCCTGGTAGATGGCTCGCCGGTTCTCCGCGCCCCGCACCCGTTCGCGGGATTGAGGCCAATCCATGGTCGCCTCATCGTGGAAGAGCTCGTCCATGACTTCGACCTGCCGATCGTTGATACACGCGATGAGTCGCTCGATGACCGCTTCATTGCTCGTTGCCATGCTCGGAGTCTGGCCTAGACGCGGTACGGCGTCGACAGTTGAGTGCGCGACACGCCGAGACTCGCCGGTGTGTTCGATTGAATAATCATTGGAATTGCAGGGAATCCGACGTTAAGTACGAAAGTATGTTCGAACGTTCCCGGAGTTTGTCGGTGGTCGCCCGTAATCTCGTACATGTGTTCGATCGAACATCCGTTCCCATCGAATGACAGCCCTACCCGAGGGGACTTCGGGACTGGGTGAGCGGCCGAACACACCAAAGTTCACCTTCCCCACCTGGAGGCAATCATGAGCAGCATCCTCGAACTCGAGCACCTGCATCCCACCCACCCGGCACACAGCAGACTGCGCGAGCAAGCGGCCGGGATGGCCGGTCGGGTGCGCCACCTGTCGGTCGTCCCGACCCCCGCCGAACCTGACCTGCCCGAACTGCGGCTGACGCGTCGCGGTCGGCTGGCCATGTTCCTCAGCACCCTGCTGATGCTCGGCGTCCTGGGCGTCATCCTCGGCTCCACCACGGTCGCCACCGACCAGCCCGGTGCCCCCGTGCCGGCCACGATGGTCACCGTCGAACCGGGTCAGACGCTGTGGGATCTCGCCGCAGAGGCCAACCCGAACGGCGACGTGCGCAACACCGTCGACGACATCATGCGGCTCAACTCCATTGAGTCCGCCGGTGGCCTGCAGGCAGGCGACACCATCGCCATCCCGCTCTACAAGTAGGAGTCAGCTGGCGAGTTGCTCGAGCCGGGTGCCGACTGTCTCCGCGGACTCCCGGGCCACGGCGGCCGCATGCTTGGCCTGCTTGCGTGCCTTCTTCTTGGCCTTCTTGAGCTTCTTCGCAGCCACCGGCTGGTACTCATCGCGCAGTTCGACCACGCGTTCGCCCAGCCGCTCACCAGCGTCGTGGAGTCGTTCACCAGCGGCACCGGCTCGGTCGCCCAGGTGCGCGGCCGACACCGCGCTCAGAGCCGCGGCCCGTCGACGGGAGCGACGCAGGTGACGCTTCTTGGCCGCAGCCTTCTCATGCAACTTTGCTGAGACCTCGACGCTCTTGTCGTGTGCTGGCGTGGTGAGCGCGTCGAGCAGCAGGCTCACGCCGGCACCGAGCATCCAGGCCTCGGTGGCCTCGGGCACGGGCTGGGTGGCGGGCTCATCGGACGTGTCGGCATGCTGGCCATTCACGGGTCGCTGCGAGGCGAGAAGCGAGGCGGCAAACGCCGACAGGCCCAGGCCGGCCACGGCGGCCGGCACGACCGGCAACATCAGCGCTGCTCCCAGCGTCACCTCGCCGGCTCCCACCAGCTTGGTGAAGGTGCGTGGACTCATCCGCTCGACCTGGGGCACCAGTCGCGCAGCCGACGTCTGAAGACGCGAGGTCTTGGCGCCGTCAGCGTTGAACGTGCTGATTCCAGAGTTGAGGACGAATGCACCGGTGGTGAGACGCAACGGTGCACGACGGAGGTTGGCGGAGATTTCCATGGTTGGCGGATACCCCAGCCGCCCTCGCGGAAACGCGCCTTGTCACGAAACCCGGTAGAAAGACCCCATGCAGGTGGGCAGGGGCATCGCCGACATCACCGGCGAACCGGCCGACTGCGGAATGCTCGGATACGGCAAGTCCGAACAGCGCACGTCCGGCATTCATCTCCGGCTGCGGTCTCGGGCGTTTGTCTTCGAGGACGGCGAGAGGCGCATCCTCGTGGTTGTCGCCGAACTCCCGCTGCCCATGCAGAGCGTCACCGACGAGGTGCTCGCTCGGCTCGCTGCCCGGTTCGGCGACCGGTATGTCGACGAGAACACGCTCGTCACGACCACGCACACGCATGCCGGTCCGGGTGGTTACTGCGGTCACCTGCTCTACAACCTGACGACCAAGGGTTTCCACCTCAAGACCTTCGAGGCCATCGTCACCGGCATTGTCGAGTCCGTCGAGGCAGCCGATGCCGACGTCGCACCAGCCGACGTGTACCTGGCGCACGGCGAGCTCCACGACGCCAGCGCCAACCGGTCGCCGACCGCCTTCGCCCGGAACCCCGAGGCCGACCGCGAGGTCTTTCCCCAGGGCATCGACCCGCAGACCACGCTGGTGCGGGTCGAGCGCGCCGGCCAGCCCGTGGCCGCCATCAACTTCTTCGCCACCCACGGCACGAGCATGACGAACGAGAACACGCTCATCTCCGGCGACAACAAGGGCTACGCGGCCTACCACTGGGAGCGCCTCGTGGAATCGGTCGACTATCTGGGCGGTCAGCCGGATTTCATCGCGGCCTTTGCGCAGACGAACCCGGGAGACATGACGCCCAACGTCGACCGCCGCAGTGTCGACGGGCGACAGGGGATCGGTCCGACCCAGGATGAGGTGGATAACACCCGGATCATCGGCCGCCGCCAGTACGACGCCGCAGCGGCGCTCTTGGCCACAGGTGACGAGATCGGTGACTCGGTCGACGCGCGACTCACCTACGTCGATCTCGGTGACATCGAGGTCGCCCCGGAGTTCACGCCGGATGGACAACCGCATCGCACCGGACCGGCCATGGCGGCGGCTTCACAGATCGCCGGGACCGACGATGGGGCCGGATTCGCCGGCTTCCGCCAGGGCCGCAACCGAACGATCGATCCGGTGTCCTCGTTGGTCTATCGGCTGAACCAGAAGGTGCGCGCGGCCCAGGCGCCCAAGGGCATGGTCGTGCCGCTACACCGGCTCAACCGGTTCCGGCCGTTCGTGCAGGAGCGGGTGCCGGTCCAGTTGATCCGCCTCGGCCGGCTCTACCTCATCGCGATTCCCGGCGAGCCGACGATCGTCTCGGGCTTGCGGCTGCGCCGGACGGTCGCGGCGATCGTCGGCGCCGACCTGCAGGACGTCCTGTGCGTCGGCTACAGCAATGCCTACATCCATTACGTCACCACCCCGGAGGAGTACGACGAGCAGCGCTATGAGGGCGGCAGCACGCTGTTCGGCCGCTGGGAGCTGCCGGCGCTCATGCAGGTGACCGCCGAACTGGCCACGTCCATGCGCGACGGGACAGCGGTTCCGCTGGGGGTTCGGCCGGGGCCGGCGAACCGGTCCAGCTGGCAACGCCGGCCTAGGCCGGACATGGGCGACTTCGGCCGCATCCTCACCGATCCGGTCGCCGAGTATCGGCCTGGCACGACGGTCCGAGCTGAGTTCGTCAGCGCCCATCCGAACCACGACCTGCGTCGAGGCGGGACCTACCTCGAGGTGCAGCGGCGCGAAGGCGACGCCTGGGTGCGCATCGCTGACGATGGCGACTGGTCCACGACGTTTCGCTGGAGCCGAGCCGGCCGGCGTCGGCATCAGCGCGGTCACTCCATCGCGACCGTGCTGTGGGACATTCCCGACGTGGCCGCACCCGGTGAGTACCGCATCGTCCATCACGGGACCGCCCTCACGACGGCCGGAACCGAGTTCCCCTTCACCGGAACAACCCGCGAGTTCAAGGTGGTCTGAG
>DATFFJ010000023.1:0-7471 GCA_035250065.1 Aeromicrobium sp.
TCGATGCGGTCGGTGATCATGAGCAGGCAGAACGCCACGAATGCCCAGATCCGCTGGCTGACATCCAGGCCGCCTTGGTCGAGCAGGAGCCAGCCGAACACCGGGACACCGAGAATGCGCAGGACCGTCAATGCGTTCGGAATGTTGAGATTGCTCGGTTTGGCCGCAGAATCTGGCGCGCCGGTCACCATGGATGCCCTTCGTCGGTGGCTGGTCCCTCAGTATGCGGCAGCAGCCCGGCGCCGCGCCAACTCCACCTCTGCCTCGGCGACGGAGACCGAGGTCGTCAACCCGACGGGGCAGGTGTACGTCTGACGTGCGTCTTTACCGATGATGCGAATGTGCGCTTCCCGCCCGCCGCTGCCCGGATTGACCACGATCATGCCGATCTCGCGCCACAGCAGGCCCACCCAGTTGTCCTTCTGGTGCAGCCGGACGCCGTACCGGTCAGCGACGAACACGGGCGTGCGTGCGTCGAGGATGCCCGGGAGCGCCACGAGTGCAAGCAGGATCAGCACGCCAGCGGGCACCCACAGCCAGGCGTAGTCACGCAGGATCGCGGTGAGGCCCAGGGCCGCGGCCGCCACGATCGCAAGGATCGCCGTCCCGAGGTAGAGCCCGGCGCGGCGGAAGATCTGGAAGCCGGGATCAATGCCGGCCTCCTCGATCGTCACGACGTCCTCACGTGAACTCGCATGCGACGGCTTCGAGTCCACGCCAATCACGCATCCGCACCGATGCTCGCCAGCACGGCGTCGAGGTCGTCCGGCTTGATGAGCACGTCCCGTGCCTTTGACCCTTCGCTCGGACCGACGACCCCGCGGCTCTCGAGGATGTCCATGAGCCGGCCCGCCTTGGCGAAGCCGACGCGCAGCTTGCGTTGGAGCATCGACGTCGACCCGAACTGCGTGGTCACGACGAGCTCGACCGCCTGGATGACGAGGTCAAGATCGTCGCCGATGTCGTCGTCGAGCTCGCGCTTGCTCTGCTGCGGCACGGTGACGTCCTCGCGGTAGATCGGCTGCATCTGCGTCTTGCAGTGGTCGACGACCTGGTGGATCTCGGCCTCGGTGATCCACGCGCCTTGCATGCGCATGGCCTTGTTGGCGCCCATCGGCAGGAACAGGCCATCACCCTGGCCGACCAGCTTCTCGGCTCCGGGCTGGTCGAGGATGACCCGGCTGTCGGCCAACGATGACGTCGCGAACGCCAGCCGGCTCGGCACGTTGGCCTTGATGAGTCCGGTCACGACATCGACCGATGGCCGCTGGGTCGCAAGCACGAGGTGGATGCCGGCGGCGCGGGCCAGCTGCGTGATGCGCACGATGGCGTCCTCGACGTCACGCGGTGCCACCATCATCAGGTCCGCCAGCTCGTCCACGACGACCAGCAGGTAGGGATAGGGCGCGAGCACCCGTTCGCTGCCCGGCGGCACCTGGACCTTGCCGGCGCGCACCGCCCGGTTGAAG
This sequence comes from Aeromicrobium sp., assembly GCA_035250065.1. GTDB lineage: Bacteria > Actinomycetota > Actinomycetes > Propionibacteriales > Nocardioidaceae > Aeromicrobium. The sequence continues at coordinate 1,470 of DATFFJ010000023.1, forward strand.
TCGTCGATGTGCTTGAAACCGAAGTTCGACAGGTCGTCGTAACGCATGTCCATCTCACGCACGACCCACTGCAGCGCTTCGGCGGCCTTCTTCGGATTGGTGATGATCGGCGTGATCAGGTGCGGGATCCCGTCGTACGCCGTCAGCTCCACTCGCTTCGGGTCGACCATGATCATGCGGACCTCGTCGGGCGTCGCCCGCATGAGGATCGACGAGACCATCGAGTTCACGAAGCTCGACTTGCCGGAGCCGGTCGCACCGGCGACGAGCAGGTGCGGCATCTTGGCCAGGTTCGCGACGACGAAGCCGCCCTCGACGTCCTTCCCCAGCCCAATGACCATGGGGTGGTGATCGCCGCGGGCCTTCTGCGAGCGCAGCACGTCGCCCAGCGAGACCATTTCCTTGTCGACGTTCGGGATCTCGACCCCGATCGCGGACTTGCCTGGGATCGGGTTGAGGATCCGCACCTCATTCGATGCGACCGCGTAGGCAATGTTGTTCGCCAAGGACGTGATCTTCTCGACCTTGACGGCTTGGCCGAGTTCAATCTCGTACCGCGTGACGGTGGGGCCACGGGTATAGCCGGTGACCTGCGCGTCGATCTGGAACTGCTCGAGCACCTCGGTGAGGCGCTCGACGACCTCGTCTGATGCCTTTGAGCGTGCCTTGTGCGGACTGCCCTCGCGCAGGAACTTCGAGTCCGGAAGCGTGTAGACGACATCGCCCAGCGCCAGCTGCTCCGCCCGGACCGGGAGCGGGTCGGTCGGTGGAGGGACGAGATGGGTGATGTCTTCGGTCGGCTCGTCGGCCATCTTCTCGGCCTTGGCGGACTTCTTCGCCTTGACCGGAGTCGCAACGGTGTCGTCGGGACCCTCGACCAGCGGATTCTCGTACGCCTCGTCGGCGAGGACGGTGCGCGGGTGGCGCCTGGGCGCCGGCACAGGATCGAGGACGTCCTCACTCGGTCCGTGCAGGAGCTCGCGCACACGCTGTGGGACCGCATGCAGGGGCGTGCCCGAGATGACCAGGACACCGAAGCCGGCCAGCAGCGCCAGCAGTGGTGCCACCACGTACGAACTGTGCAGCAGGTCCTGGAGGATGGCCGAGAACAGGAAGCCCAGCGCTCCCCCGGCCTCCCGCACCTGGTCCATGTGGTTCGGACGCGGAACGCCATGAGCGAGGTGGACAAGGCCCAGAATGCCACCGGAAAGGGCGATCCAGCCGATCACCTGGCGCCCGGCTGGACCGTTGCGGTCGGGATGCCTCAGCGTCCGCCATGCCGCCAAGCCCAGAACCAGCGGCAGGGCCCACGCGAGCAGGCCCACGGTACTGGTCGCCGCCGACCGGATGAGCTCGCCGACAACTCCGGTGATCTGCCACCAGACGGCGGCGGCGACCACGATGGCAAGACCCATGAGGCCGAACCCGACGCCGTCGCGGCGCTGCTCCGGCTCCAGGTCGGCCGCTGATTCCCCGATTCCTCGGGCGACGGCACCGGCCATGCCGGCGATGCCCAACCAGATCGACATCAGCATGCGGGCGATCCAGGCCAGCGCAACCGCGATCGGGTTGGGCCCCCTCCGCCGCGCGGAGGGGCGCCTGGTTGCCGGTTTGCGGGCAGCGGGCTTACGAGCTGCGGGCTTGCGCTTTTGGGCAGGTTTACGGGCGGCGGATCGCTTCGCACTCGTGGACGGGCGCGACGACCGTTGGCGCGTTGGGGAAGAAGTCGCCATGTTCGAACCCTAAAGGACGACTTGAGCGTTCCCCGGTATTCAACGCACCACGGCGGCCAGCGCCTCCTGGCAGCGTTCCAGCACCAGCTGAGTCAGGCGCCGATCCGGAGCCGCGCCATCCAGGATCGGCGCCGTCACCAGGTCGGCTCCCGCGTGGCGGAGGTGGTCTGCCGTTTCCCCTGGTGTCAGGACGTAGGTCGCGATGACCACGCGCCGCCCATACGCACGGGCAATGTCGATGGCATCGCCGAGGGGCGTGTCGCTGCCCTGCACCGAGCCGATGTGCACCGGACCACCCCAAACGGCGCTGAGCAGCTGCGCGGCTCGCGAGTAATCGGCGATGACGTCCGGATCGTCGGAACCGGCGACTCCCAACACGATCGTGTCGCTCTGGTGCGCTCCGGCATGGACCAGTCGCCGGACGCACAGCTCGGCCAGCAGCCAGTCCGGACCGACCGCCTTCGACACGAGCAATCCGGGGTCACGTGTTCGTTCGCTCCGGATCGCGTGCGTCACGACGTCGTGGTTCGACAACGTCAACGGGATGGCCACCCGCGGGCGCGGCGTCGAGGCATCGGCCGGGAGGTGGTCGATGGGGACGTCGCGAAACTCCAGGTCCGGTGCGGTACTGCGCAGCACCTTGACGAACGAGCCGAAAACAGCGCGGACGCCCGGCTCCTCAGTGGCCGGCGAACACACGAGCACGGTGCCCATCACCGGATGGACGCTAGGGATCTCGTGTTTCGACGCGTCCGAAAGTGTGTTTCAGACGCGTAAACGATCACCCCAGCCGTGCGAATGTCGACGACTGGTTCCGGCCAGCAGGGGCGGCGTAACGACGTAGGACCACATCGACCAGCCGGTCGTCGAGCCGCACGCCGCTGCTCAATGGAGCGGTGACGACGTCAGCCGAGCTCGCCTCCAGTCGAGACGTGAAGAACCCGGGTGCAAGCAGGTAGCTTGCCGCGACCACACGTCCACGCTCACCGGTGTCGTAGCGGGCTTCGGCAATCACCTTCTCCAGCGGCCGTCCGGCGCCGCCCAGGTGCCCCACCCGGACACGTCGCCGCAGCAAGCTCGCCAGCATGGCCGCCGCGCGATCGGCGGCCAGCCGCGCACGCACGTCACTGGATCCGGCGACCGCGAGGACGACGGCGTCGTCGGAGGACAACTCGATCTCCCGCAGGCGATCCATCAGGAGCCCGGTGATCGCCGGATCAGGGCCCAGCGTCGGTGCGGTGGTGGTCGGTTGGCCTGCGGCAATGCGCGCCTCCACCGCCGTGGCGATGTCGACGCCGACATGGAATCCGGCACCGAGCAGCAGGGGCACGACCGTGGCTGGCCCCTTCACGTCGGCCAGGACGCTCGACAGGTCCGGCCGTTCGACGTCGACGAAGGCCTGCCGGACATCGGCGTAGGGAAGCCGGGCCTGGACGGCCTCAACCAAGCGCCGTACCGCGCCTTGCCCGCGCGGGTCGGAGGTTCCGTGGCTCACCGCCACGAGGGTCGGGATCAGGTCGCGCCTCACGATGCGACCACCAACGCGTACCCGCGCTTGACGACGGTGCGAATGACTTCCTTGCCGACGATCTCACGCAACCGAGCAACCGCGACCTCCGCAGCGTGCGGATCGCCTGATTCACCCGGCATCACCGCAAGCAGCTCTTCGCGGGACTTGACCCGTCCGGGGTCGCGGGCCAGCTCGCGGAGGATCGCCAAGGCACCCGGCGACAACTGCAGGACGGTGTGATCGAGCGACGCGGCCGTCGCGCGGACGCGAAGGACGCCGGCCGGCGTCGCGACACCCTGGGCGTTCTCGCCACAGTGGGTGATGATGAGCCGCACGAGCGCGCCGAGCCGGAACCGTTCGGGGACGATCGGCTCGAATCCGGCAGCCACCAACGGCTCAGCGGTCACGGGTCCCACGGCCGCGAGCACAAGCGTCCCGTCCTTCGTTGCACGCGCGATGTCGTCCTCGACCCCGTTGCGACGCACCGCCGTCAACCAGGCGGCCGCACCCGGCGCCGAGGTGAAGGTCACTGCGTCGTAGGCGCCGGCGGCCACATCAACCACGGAAGCCTCCAATGCGGCTGGATCCGGAGGTGGACCCCATCGGTAGACGACGAGGCCCTGGGTTGTCGCGCCTGCGGCGGTCAGCCGCTCCTCGAGGTGGTCATCCCCGGCGCCGTGGTGCTGGACCGCGATCGTCAGGCCATCGACGCCCTCGGCGAGCAGCAGCTCGGCGATCTCCGCCGACGTCTCGGATTCAGCCACCCAGTCCGGCGTCAGTCCGGCTGCCTGCAGCGCACCGCTGGCCTTCGGGCCCCGGGCGATCAGTCGGGTGGACCTGAGTGAGTCGACCAGGCGGGTGCCGAGGCCAACGGCCTCGGCGGTCTCCAGCCAGCCGCGAAACCCGATTCCCGTGGTCAGCACGACCACGTCCACACCCTGTTCGATGATGCCGCGGGTCTGCGCGAGCAGCGCTTCTTCGTCAATGTGGGATTCGACGCCGATGGACGGAGCGATCCGCACCGTCGCGCCACGGCGCTCCAGCGCGAGGGCAAGATCACTGGCACGGCGCTGCGCCGTGATGAGGACCTGGGTGCCGGCCAGGACGGGGCCCAGCTGCTTAGCCGTCACCTACTGCTGCCTCCACCACAAGCCCAGCTCCCCCGACCGCCGAAGCATCGATCTCCACCATGCCGTCGACGACCCGCACCGGCCACGACTTCACTGCCACCGTTTCATCATCGAGGCAGCGGCCCGTCGTCAGGTCGAAAACCTGTTTGTACACCGGCGAAGCCACGGTCGGAACGTCCCCGCGCGTACCCACCAGGCCGCGGGCCAGCACGTTGGCTTCGCTGAACGGGTCCCGGTGGTCGATGGCATAGACATCGCCGCTGGCCAACCGGAAGATCGCCACCTGGTGCCCGTCGACCAGCGCGGCCGCGCCACGGTCGACGGCCAGCAGATCGAGCGCACACACCGCCGTCCACGTCATGCGCGCGCTCCTTCCGACCGTTCCTCCATCCGGCGGACCGGCAGTGAGTCACCCGAGATGAGCACCGTGCGCTCCTCCTCGCGGGCCGGCCGCAACTGACCGCGCTCCTCGACGTAGAGCAGGTCGGGATCGGCCGTGTCCGGCGCGTTCACGAACGCGGCGAACTTCGTGAGCTTCTCTGGGTCCTTGAGCGTGGCGGCCCATTCGTCCTCGTAGCCGCCGATGTGCTGGGCCATGGCCGCGTCGAGATCGGCGGCGATTCCGAGCGAGTCCTCGAAGACGACCTTCTTGAGCGCATCCAGACCGCCTTCGTAGGCCTCCTGCCACGGCGCAGTGCGCTGCAGGCGGTCTGCGGTGAAGACGTAGTACATGAGGTAACGGTCGATCGCCTGGACCAGTTCCTCGGTCGTCAGGTCCTCGCCGAACATCTGGGCGTGCCTCGGGGTGAACCCGCCATTGCCGCCGACGTAGAGGTTCCAGCCGTTCTCGGTTGCGATGACGCCGACATCCTTGCCGCGCGCCTCCGCGCATTCGCGAGCACAACCCGACACCGCCAACTTGAGCTTGTGTGGCGAGCGCAGTCCGCGGTACCGCAACTCGAGCATGATCGCCAGACCGACCGAGTCTTGGACGCCGTAACGGCACCAGGTCGACCCCACGCATGACTTCACCGTGCGCAGCGCCTTGCCGTAGGCATGGCCGGATTCGAAGCCGGCGTCGACGAGACGCGCCCAGATGGCCGGGAGCTGCTCGATGCGCGCGCCGAACAGGTCGATGCGCTGGCCGCCGGTGATCTTGGTGTAGAGCCCGAAGTCCGCGGCAACCTGGCCGATCGCGATGAGCCCCTCGGGCGTCACCTCACCGCCGGGAATCCGCGGAACGACCGAGTACGTGCCGTCCTTCTGCAAGTTGGCCATGACGTGGTCGTTGGTGTCCTGCAGCGATGCGTTCTCGCCGTCGAGGACATGGCCCTTGCCCAGCGACGCCAGGATCGAGGCCGCGACCGGGCGGCAGATGTCGCAGCCGCGGCCGGTTCCGTGCCTATCCAGCAACTCGCTGAAGGTCGAAATCCCACTGACGCGGACGATGTCGAACAACTGGGCGCGGGTGAATGCGAAGTGCTCGCACAGCGCGTTGCTGACGTCGATGCCTGCCTCGACCAGCTGCGTGTTCACCAGCTTCTTGACCAGGTTGACGCAGGATCCGCAGCCGGTGCCGGCCTTCGTGCACGCCTTCACCTCGCCGAGGTTGGTGCACGCGTGGTCGGT
>DATFFJ010000024.1:0-20487 GCA_035250065.1 Aeromicrobium sp.
GCTTTGCCAAGAACGTCAAGGTCCTGACGTTCAAGGACGTGAATGTTGAAGAGCTCCAGGATTCCGACCTCGCCGAGAAGCTGACCTCTCCGGAGGAGCCGTCGCCGGAGGAGTAGTCGGCGCTGCCTGGTCGCCCGGCCGGTCCACAAACCGGCCATGTCTCTCGCCTTGTCCACAAGGGCGCCATGAACGCTGGCCCGCCTGTCGCGGCGCGCCGACGCTGGCGGGATGACGCACGCGCGCAAGCAGGCCATCGGGAGGTTCGGGGAGCGGGTCGCGGCCAGGTACCTGCATAGCCTGGGCATGGCCATTCTCGAAACGAACTGGAGCTGCAAGTACGGCGAAGTGGACATCGTGGCCCGCGATGGCCACACGCTCGTCATCTGCGAGGTGAAGACCCGGACCGGCACCTCGCACGGTACGGGGCTCGAGGCCATCACCGGCCGGAAGGCCACCCGCCTACGACGGCTCGCGGCGTACTGGCTGGAAGTACACGAGGTGCAGCCTGAGGCGGTGAGGATCGAGGTCGTCTCGGTGCTTGTGCCGCCGCGTGGGGCTCCCCAGGTCGAGCGTGTCGTCGGAGTCGCCTGATGGCAGCAACGCACTCGGTCGCCCTGGACGGCTTGGCTGGCCGGCCGATCGAAGTCGAGGTCGACATCAACAGCGGCATGCCGGGCACGGTGCTCGTCGGGCTGGCCGACACGATCGTCAACGAGGCTCGCGATCGGGTGCGCGCTGCCGTCGTCAACTCCGGGACTTCCTGGCCCGACCAGCGGGTCACCATCAATCTTGCGCCGTCAAACGTGCCGAAGACGGGCTCCCATTTCGACGTGGCGATCGCCGCCGCGCTGTTCGTCGCCAAGCGGGAGATCCCGGCTGATCTGCTCGCCGACGTAGTCCTGCTCGGCGAGCTCGCGCTGGACGGACGACTTCGCGCCGTGCGCGGAGTCCTGCCGGCAACCATGGCCGCGGCGGCCGCGGGCTTCAGAGCGGTGTACGTCCCCGAATCCAATGCGTCCGAGGCTGCCTTGGTGCCCGACATCGACGTCGTGGGACTGCGTTCGCTGCGGCAGTTGGTGGCGATGCTGACCGGGCAGCCCGAGCCGGAGGACCCGCCCGTGCCTCCGCTCGACGAAGCCCCCTTCGCCCGAGGCGCTGACGTCGATGCCGGGCTCGACGTTGCCGACGTTGCTGGGCAGGAGGACGCGCGGACCGCGATGCTCGTCGCCGCTGCCGGCGGCCACCATCTGGCCATGACCGGGCCGCCGGGCATCGGAAAGACCATGCTGGCCAAGCGACTTCCCGGGCTGCTGCCTGATCTGTCGCCCTCCGATGCGCTCGAGGTCAGCGCGGTGCACTCGGTCGCCGGCTTCCTGCCGGCCGACGCGCCGCTCGTGGAGCGGCCGCCGTTCATTGATCCGCACCACACCTCAAGCGCGGTTGCCATCATCGGCGGCGGCACGCGCGGCATTCGGCCGGGCGCGATGTCGCTGGCCCACCGCGGCGTGCTGTTCATGGATGAGGCGCCGGAGTTCGCCAGCAACGTGTTGGACGCACTTCGCCAGCCACTGGAGAACGGTCACATCTTTATCGCGCGGGCCAACCAGACGGCCCTCTTTCCCGCTCGATTCCAGTTGATCCTTGCCTCCAACCCGTGCCCGTGCGGGCAGGACGGCGCGGCCAGCGGCCAGTGTCACTGCACATCGATCATGCGGCGCCGGTATCTCGACCGCGTCACCGGGCCCATCCGCGACCGAATCGACATCCACCGGACGCTGACGTTGCCGAGCCGACCTGAGCTCGCGCAAGCTATCGGGCGCTCGCAGACCACGGGTCGGCTGGCTGCCGTGGTGGCCGAAGCGCGCGATCGGCAGTCGCATCGACTGATTGGGACGCCGTGGCGGCTGAACTCGGAGGTCCCGGGATCGGAACTGCGCAAGCGATGGCCGATTGACGAAGCCGCCCGTGTCGTCCTCGACCGACAATTGAGCAGCCACAAGCTGTCGGCCCGGTCGGTCGACCGCATCCTTGGTCTGGCATGGAGCGTGGCGGATCTCCGCGGACACGGTCGTCCAAGCCGTGACGACGCGCTTCTCGCCCTCTCCTTGCGCAACGGCACTCCGCTGACATCCGACCTGCGTGAGCTCGTGGCTGTGTCATGAGTGGGCCAGCCCTCACTGAGCGCGCCGCACGACTTCGCTTGAGCCTCATCTGTGAACCGGGTGACCCGAGGCTTCCCGCGTTGCTTGCCGAACTCCAGCCGGCGGACCTCGTCGAGCGCATTCAGGCGGGGCGGATGGTCGGAGGAAGGAGGCTCCCGTCGAACTGGGTGGCGGCTGCCCAGAACATCGAGTCGGAGGTCGAGCATGCGCGGCAACTCGCTGACGTCGCTGGCCTGCGCTGGATTGTCCCAAGCGACGGGGCATGGCCCGACCCGCTGAACGACCTCGACCACGCGCTGACCAGTGGCGGTGCAACCGGAGCCCCTCTCGGGCTGTGGGTGCGTGGCAAGGGCAGTCTCGCCGGTCTGGTCGAGAACAGCGTCTCCATCGTCGGCGCGCGCGACTGCACGGCGTACGGCGCCGAACAAGCTGCCGAGATCGCTGCAGATGCCGGAAGCGCCGGTTTCACCGTCGTCAGCGGCGCCGCGTTCGGCATCGACGCGTGCGCCCATCGCGGCGCGTTGGCGGTGTTGACGCCGACGATCGCTGTGCTGGCCTGCGATGCGGCCACCAGCTATCCGCGCGCGCATGCCGCGCTGCTGGAGCGCATCGCTGAGGAAGGACTCGTGGTCAGTGAACAGCCGCCGGGGAGGGCGCCGACCAAGGCGCGGTTCCTCACCCGAAACCGGCTCATCGCCGCGCTGACGGCGGGGACCGTGGTCGTCGAGGCACGCCGCCGCAGTGGAGCCCTCAACACGCTCGCCTGGGCGGACCAACTGGGCCGGGCCACCATGGCGATGCCGGGGCCGGTCACGTCACAGCTCTCGGTCGGCACGCATGAGGCAATCCGCGATGGCAAGGCGATGCTCGTGACGACTGGACCCGAGGTGATCGCGGCGCTGGGTGGACTGGCGATTTCCTCGCCGGCACCGGCCGAATCGCGCGGTGCCGACACGGCCTTCGACGCGCTGACGACCGAGCAAGCCCGGGTCCTCGACGCGCTCGAATGGAGCACGCCGTTCAGTGTGTCCACGGTCGCCGGCCGGGCGAAACTCGGACAGACCGCGACTGAACGAGCACTTCACGTGCTCCACGACGGTGGATGGGCAGCTCGCGACGACTTGGGCCGTTGGCGTCTGGTCCGGCGCGCCGACTTGGAGCAGCCGAGTGGCGCCCGCACAGTGGGGGAGTGACCTCCACGCACGGTGTCGATGGTGCGCCCCCCATCAGCGAGTCCTGGTCCCAGGCTCTCGCCGATTTCGAGCACCACCTCGGCGCCGAACGGGACTTGTCGGCGCATTCGGTGAGGGCCTACCTCACAGACCTCGCCGCGCTCGCCGACCATGCCAGCCGCATGGGCCTCACCGACCCGGATCATCTGACGATCCGCTCGCTGCGCAGCTATCTGGCGAACCAGCAGACGCTCGGGCGTGCGCGGACGACGCTGGCCCGGCGCGCCACCTCGGCACGGGCATTCACGGCGTGGTTGCACCGCACGGGCCGTGCACGTGACGACGCGGGGGCGTTGTTGGCGATTCCCAAGGCCCATCGTGAGCTCCCGGTCGCGCTGAGCCATGCCGACGTCCGTGGCCTGCTTGATGCAACCTCTGCGGCAATCGCGGACGGCGCGGATGGTGGAGGAGCGTTGGGTCTGCGCGACCTCGCGATCCTCGAGCTGCTGTACGCGACTGGGATCCGCGTGAGTGAGCTGACCGGGCTCGACCTCGATGACCTTGACACCGAACGCCGGGTTGTTCGCGTCTTCGGCAAGGGACGCAAGGAGCGCTCGGTACCCTACGGCGCGCCGGCCGCGATCGCCGTCCGAACGTGGATCGATCACGGCCGGCCTGAACTGCGATCAGAGGCCAGCGGCCCGGCGCTGTTCCTCGGGGCCCGCGGAGGTCGCATCGATCAGCGCACCGTCCGGCGGGTCGTTCACCAGCGACTTGCCGCCGTCGACGGCGCAACTGACGTCGGTCCACATGGCCTGCGCCACACGGCAGCCACCCACCTCCTGGAGGGGGGAGCCGACCTCCGCAGTGTCCAGGAGATCCTCGGGCATGCTTCGCTCGGCACCACGCAGATCTACACGCATGTGAGCAACGATCGCCTGCGGGCCGCCTACAAGCTGGCGCACCCACGAGCGTGACGCCGTTGCCCACGCTGGCAGAAAAATAGAACTTGTTCTAGTCTCGGCACCATGTCTCAGGTAATCCCGGAGCGGCCGCTCCGTGTCGTCGTCTGGTCAACCGGAACCGTCGGACGTCACGCCATCGCCGGCGTCGATGCTCACCCCGATCTCGAGCTGGTAGGCGTCTGGACGTCGACGCCCGACAAATCCGGCAAGGACGCCGGTGAACTTGCCGGACTCGGTCGCGAGCTCGGTGTGGCGGCCACGAACGACCGGGACGCGCTGGCCGCGCTGAAGCCTGACTGCGTCTTGCACGCGGCGATGACCGACGACCGGGTGGTCGAGTCGATCGAGGACCTGACCTGGCTGCTGAAGCAGGGGATCAACGTCGTGTCGTCCGGCCCGGTCATCCTGGTCCACCCGTGGCAGGCCCTGCCCGACGAGATGGTCGACGGCATCATCCAAGCCGGCCGCGATGGAGGCGCGAGCCTCCATGTCAACGGCATCGACCCGGGATTCGCCAACGACGTGCTGCCCTTGGTGCTCACGTCGCTCAGCCAGCGCATCGATCATGTTCGCGTCAGCGAGATCGCTGACTACTCGACGTACTACCAGCCGGTCGTCATGCGCGACCTGTTCGGTTTCGGACAGCCCATGGACTACGAGCCTTTCCTGTTTGCCCCGGGTGTCCTGTCGCTGGCCTGGGGTCCCGTCGTGCGTGTCATCGCAGCCGGCCTCGGCGTGACGCTCGACGAGCCATTGACCGAGGAAGTGGAGCGTCGACCGGCGAAGCGCGCGGTCGACACGGTGTCCTGTCCCGTGCCGGAGGGCTCGATGGGTTCTGTCCGGTTCCGGGTTGTCGGGAAGGTCGACGGCGTCGAACGCATCACTCTGGAACACGTCACGCGGACGGACGCCGAGAGCGATCCCGACTGGCCGCGCCCGAACGAGGGGGACGGCTGCTACCGCGTGGAGATCACCGGAGAACCCGTCATGACGGCTGAGTTCACGCATCATGGCGAGAACGGAGACCACAACGTCAGCGGCATGATCGTGACCGCGCAGCGTCTGGTCAACGCGATCCCCGCCGTGGTCGCCGCGGAGCCGGGGCTGGTCTCTCCGCTTGACCTCGGGCTCGTCACCGGTCGCGGTTTGGTGACCCGATGAGCATCCTCGACCGCTTCAACGTCACCGATCATGTGGCGATCGTGACCGGCGCCGGGCGCGGAATCGGCGCGGCCACCTCGGTCGCCTTGGCCCAGGCCGGTGCTGACGTCGTCCTCTCCGCGCGCACGGCCAGCCAGCTGGAGGAGGTCGCCGAGCAGGTGCGCGCCGTCGGTCGTCGAGCGCTTGTCGTGCCCGCTGACCTGTCGGACCTCGACGCCGTGAGTGCTTTGGCAGATGCGGCTCGAGGCGAATTCGGGCGGCTCGACATCGTCGTCAACAACGTCGGCGGGACTTTCCCCAAGGCCTTCCTCGAGACCGACAACGACTTTCTGGACGAGTCGTTCCGCTTCAACGTCGGCACAGCCCATGCGTTGAGCCGCGCCGCTGTTCCACACATGCTCGCGTCCCTGGATGGCGCGCAGAAGTCGATCACCTCGATCTCGTCGATGATGGGGCGCTCGGCCGGCCGCGGATTCATCGCCTACGGCACCGCCAAGGCAGCATTGGCCCACTGGAGCCGGCTGGCCGCCACTGATCTTGCGCCCAACATCCGGGTCAACGGCGTGTTCGTCGGATCGGTGTTGACCTCGGCGCTCGAGTTCGTCGCCGGCGTGCCAGAGATGAAACAGGAGCTGGAGGAGAACACGCCGCTGGGCCGTATCGGCGAGGCCGAAGACATCGCCGCCGCGGTTCTCTACCTCTCCTCGCCGGCCGGGGCCTTCGTGACCGGGAAGATGCTCGAAGTGGACGGTGGCATCCAGGTCCCCAACCTCACCCTTGGCCTACCGGACCTCACAGGAACGTGAGCGGGTCGGCGGACTTGTCGGTTTGAAGCACGCCGAAGTGCAGGTGGCAGCCGGTGGATAGGCCGGTCGAGCCGACCTTGCCGATGACCGTCGATGCGTCGACGTCGTCGCCCACGTCGACCAGCGCGTCGGAGAGGTGACCATACGACGTCTTGAGTCCATGACCGTGCCGGACGGCCACGCGGAGGCCAAGCGCCTTGGATCGTCCGACGGCGACAACGGTTCCCGGTGCAGCGGTCCGCACCGGGGTTCCGCAGGCGGCACCGAAGTCGACGCCATCGTGGAATGACTCGTCACCGCTCGTCGGATGCTCGCGGGTGCCGAAGGGCGAAGTGACAGGTCCAGCGAGCGGACGCTGCAGGACTCCGGACCCCACCGGTCCGACTGGCGGCACCGGGGGTGGCCCCGCGGGATCGACGAGTCGGATCCGGGAGTGGCCCGGGAGTCGATCGAGCGGGTCGAGGTAGTCCCCCGCAAGCGGGAGGTGCCCCCAGTCGTCGGGCGATGCGATGCGACCGAGGTGGAGGCAGGGCGAGGAACAGTGGAAAGGTCCAAGGACCACCTCGCCGAGCACATCGCCTGCGTCGACGTGGTCACCGACAGACACGGCAGCCGACACGGGCTGATAGGTCGATCGCTCGGCACCGTGGTCGACCGTGACGACCCCGACTCCGGCCACCCGTCCGGCGAAGCTCACGACGCCAGGTGCGACGGCGCGAACGGGCGCCCCGACCAGCGTGGCGAGATCGATGCCGCGGTGGCCTGGCCCGTAGTCAGAGTCGGGTGGGTCGAACTCGGTCTCGAGGGTCGGCGACCCGCCGGCGACGCCCTCGACCGGCCACACCCATGAGCCATCGCCCGCGGTGGCTGGTGGGGTCGCGGCGGCAAGACTGCCCGCAAGGAAGGCGAGGGCCAGGAGGAGTCGTGGCACCGTGCCAGCCCACGCTGCTGCCGGCGCGGCGGCAATGGACGTCCGGCGCTCTGTGGACGCGCACATGGCGGTGCTCGGATGTGGATTTCACTCCCGCGGCCGCCCTGCCGTAGAATCCCGGGAACCCGATTCGTCGGGAAATTCGCGTGCCTCGCGCTGGCCACTCGGTCAAACCGTGCGGCTGGGGTGCGCGGCCCAGTGGTCCTCCCCGTATTGCACGGGGCGGTGGGTCGCGGAACCAGAGGCACCAGGGCATCACCGGCCGGTGGTGCGACAACCCAAACCGGGCGTTCGCGCCCAGAGGAGGAACGGCCATGGCCGTCGTCACCATGCGTCAGCTGCTCGAGAGCGGCGTTCACTTCGGGCACCAGACCCGTCGCTGGAATCCCAAGATGAAGCGCTTCATCTTCACCGAGCGCAACGGCATCTACATCATCGACCTGCAGCAGTCGCTGTCGTACATCGACAACGCCTACGAGTACGTCAAGAACACCGTCGCCAAGGGCGGCACCATCCTGTTCGTCGGTACCAAGCGCCAGGCGCAGGAGCCGATCGAGGAGCAGGCCAAGCGCGTCGGCATGCCCTACGTCAACCAGCGTTGGCTGGGCGGCATGCTCACCAACTTCTCGACCATCCACCAGCGGCTGAACCGCATGAAGGAGCTCGAGGAGATCGACTTCGACGACGTCACCGGCTCCGGCCGCACCAAGAAGGAACTGCTGCAGATGCGGCGCGAGTACGAGAAGCTCTCGCGCACCCTGGGCGGCGTCCGTGACATGAACAAGGTCCCGTCGGCGATCTGGGTCGTCGACACCAAGAAGGAGCACCTGGCCGTCGACGAAGCCAAGAAGCTTGGCATCCCGGTCATCGCGATCCTCGACACCAACTGCGACCCGGACGACGTCGACTACCCGATCCCGGGCAACGACGACGCGATCCGCTCGGTCAGCCTGCTGACGCGCGTCTTCGCCGACGCAGTCGCCGAGGGCCTGCTCGCCCGCGGTGGCGCCCGGACCGGCGAGGAAGAGGCCGGATCCGAGCTCGGCACGGACGAGCCGTTGGCCGAGTGGGAGCGCGAGCTGCTCACGACGACGGAGGCAGCATCGACCACGGAAGCAGCCTCGACTGCTGAGGCTTCCGACGCCACCGCGGAGGCGTCCGACACCACCGCGGAGGCGGCGGCGGTTCCTGAGCCAGTCGAAGGGGAGCCTGTCGCGGCTCCCGAGGGTGCGACCGCCACGCAGCCCTACGGTCCCGGCTCGAAGGCTCCGCTGAAGAGCGGCAACGCTCCCAAGGGCTTCTCCATCAAGGGCGTCGAAGGTTCGAAGACCTATGTCACCGAAGGCAGCGAGACGTACGAACAGACCGTCGCTGAAGTCTGGTTTGAAACCGAAGAGGCTGCTCAGGCCGCCGGTTTCACGCAGGCCGGCTGACCGCCCTTCCACTCCTAGACACGAGGAAGACCTATGACGATTACGGCTGCTGATGTGAAGAAGCTCCGCGACGCCACCGGCGCCGGAATGATGGATGCGAAGAAGGCGCTCACCGAGGCGGTGGGCGACTTCGAGAAGGCCGTCGAGATCCTGCGGATCTCGGGTGCCGCCAAGGCCGCCAAGCGCGGCGCGGAGCGCGAGGCCTCGGCCGGCCTCGTCGCGATGCACGGCAGTGCCATCGTCGAGCTCAACTCCGAGACCGACTTCGTCGCCAAGAACGACCAGTTCGTCGCCTTGGCCGAGCAGCTGGCGAAGCTGGCCGACTCGGTCAAGCCGGCGAACAGCGAGGAGCTCGCCGCGGCGACGCTACCCGGCGGCCAGACGGTCGCCGATGCCGTCTCGACCCTCGCCGCCGTGATCGGCGAGAAGATCGAGCTCGGCCGGGTCGCCGCCTTCGACGGCGAGACCACGACCTACCTGCACCGTCGAGCCTCTGACCTGCCGCCGGCCATTGGCGTCCTGGTCGAGTTCACCGGTGCCGATGTCGAGGCGGCGCGTGGCGCGGCCAAGCAGATCGCGGCGATGCGTCCGCGCTTCCTGACCCGCGAAGACGTCCCAGCTGAGCTTGTCGCCAAGGAGCGCGAGATCGCCGAGGCGACCGCGCGCGAGGAGGGCAAGCCGGAGCAGGCCCTGCCCAAGATCGTCGAGGGTCGCCTGAACGGCTTCTTCAAGGACAGCGTGCTGCTCGAGCAGCCGTCTGTGCAGGACAACAAGAAGACGGTCAAGGCTGTGCTGGACGAGGCCGGTGTCCAGATCACCCGCTTCGCGCACATCGAGATCGGCGGTTAGGCCGAACATCGGCTCCGGTACTTTGTAGGGCATGCGACGTGTCCTGCTGAAGCTGTCTGGCGAGGTCATGGGCGGCGGGAAGCTCGGGATCGACCCCGACGTCGTGAACGGCATCGCCAAGCAGGTCGCCTCGGCCGTCAATGACGGCGTTCAGGTGGCGATCGTCGTGGGCGGCGGCAACTTCTTCCGGGGTGCCGAGTTGAGCCAGCGCGGCATGGACCGGGCGCGCGCGGACTACATCGGCATGCTCGGCACGGTGATGAACTGCCTCGCATTGCAGGACTTCTGCGAGAAGCAAGGGGTCGAAACCCGGGTGCAATCGGCCATCACGATGGGCCAGGTGGCCGAGCCGTACATTCCGCGTCGCGCGATCCGCCACCTGGAGAAGGGCCGCGTCGTCATCTTCGGCGCTGGTGCGGGATTGCCCTACTTCTCCACGGACACCGTCTCCGCGCAGCGAGCACTCGAGATCAGGGCCGACGCCGTCCTCATGAGCAAGAGCGGCGTTGACGGGGTGTACTCGGACGACCCGCGCATGAACCCCGATGCCGTCCGTTATGACGAGCTCACCTTCCAGGACGCCCTACGGCTGGGACTCAAAGTCGTCGACGCCGCTGCCTTCGCGCTCTGCATGGAGAACGGCCTGCCCATGATCGTCTTCGGCATGGAGGACGAAGATGCCATCGCCCGTGCGCTGCAGGGTGAGAAGATCGGGACCCTGGTCCATGCCGGGGCCCCCGGTGGTTCAGCAAACGAGGAGACGCTGTGATCGACGCGACGTTGCGCGAGGCCGACACCAAGATGGCCAAAGCCGTCGAGCATGCGCGTGAGGAGTTCGCGACGATTCGCACGGGTCGTGCACACCCGTCCATGTTCGCCAACATCACCGCCGACTACTACGGACAGCAGACGCCGCTGCAGCAGCTCGCCGGGTTCCAGGTGCCCGAGCCACGCGTCGTCATCATCAGCCCCTACGACATGAGCGCCAAGGGCGCGATCGAGAAGGCCATCCGCGAGTCCGATCTCGGCGTGAACCCGAGCGACGACGGCAAGGTGCTGCGGGTGGTGCTGCCGGAGCTCACCGAGGATCGTCGTCGCGAATTCATCAAGCTCGCCAAGGCCAAGGCCGAGGACGGCCGAGTCGCCGTCCGCAATCTGCGGCGCGCCGCCAAGCAGGCGCTCGATCGGGCCGAGAAAGACTCCGAGATCAGCCAGGACGACACCACCGGCGCCGAGAAGCGCCTTGACGGACTGACCCGCAAGCACATCGAGACCATCGACGAGATGCTCAAGCACAAGGAAGCTGAGCTCCTTGAAGTCTGAGGTCGAGGCAGTGCCAGATCCTGAGGGTCCAGATCCTGAGGGGCCCGCTGACAAACCACACGGCCGGGCCGGACGCGATCTTTCCGCAGCCATCGGTGTGGGAGTCTCCCTCGTCGCGATGATCCTGGCGTCGCTGTACTTCTTCAAGGCTTCCTTCGTGCTCATCGCGGTCGCCGCGTTGGGCATCGGGCTCTGGGAGCTGGGACGCGCCTTCGAGTCCGCCGGCATCCGCCTGCCGTTCGTGCCCATCGCGACCGGCGGGTCGCTCATGCTCCTCAGCGCGTTCTACGGCGGCATGGCCGAAGCCTCCGTCACCATGGCGCTGACCGTCATCGCGACGCTGGTCTGGCGGCTTTCAGACGGCCCGGACGGCTTCGTCCGTGACGCGAGCGCCGGCCTGTTCTCGCTCTCGTACCTGTACCTCATGGCGACCTTTGTCATGCTGATGCTGGCCGAATCGGACGGGCCGGAGCGTGTGCTGGTCTTCGTCGTCGCCTCCATCGCATCGGACATCGGTGGCTACGCCGCTGGCGTCTTCCTCGGCAAACACCCCATGGCGCCGACCATCAGCCCGAAGAAGTCGTGGGAAGGGTTCGGTGGGTCGCTGATCACGGGCATCGCCGCAGGTGTCGCCAGCGTCACCCTCCTGTTGCACGGCGACTGGTGGGTCGGCGTCATCCTGGGCGTTGCGGGTGTCGTCATGGCAACGCTCGGGGATCTGGCCGAGTCTCTGATCAAGCGCGACCTCGGTATCAAGGACATGGGCACTCTGCTGCCCGGCCACGGCGGGCTGATGGACCGGCTGGATTCACTGGTCGCGGTTGCGCCGGTTGCGTGGCTCATCATGAACTACTTGATCATTCCGGCCTGACACGCGATGCGTGCCTTCCTGTGCCGCGTTTGCGGCTCGCCGCTCGTCATTGAAGACGTCGAATGCCCGCAATGCCAGACGGCTGTCGCCTACTCCCGGCTGGAGGGCGACATGGTGCCGGTCTTCAACGGCACCTACCTCGATGCCGGAGGCGCGCGCTGGTTCCGCTGTCGAACCCGGGAGCTGTCCGGCTGCAATTGGCTCGTTCCCTACGAGGGCGAGCAGTGTTTCAGCTGCGGCCTCACGCGGACACGTCCGCCGGATGCCGACCTGGACGGCTTGGCGCTCTACCCCGTGGCCGAGGGTGCGAAGCGACACCTGATCGCCGAGCTGGACCGCATCGGCCTGCCGATCGTGACGCGGGCCGAGGACCCGGAGCAAGGGCTGTGCTTCGACCTGCTGTCGAGCGTCAACGAGAAGATCACGATGGGTCACGACCACGGCGCGGTGACCATTGACCTCCAAGAGGGCGACGACGTCATCAGGGTCAAGATGCAGCGGGAGTTCCGCGAACCGTTCCGGACCATGCTGGGTCACTTCCGTCATGAGATCGGCCACTACTACGAAATGCTTCTGGTGCGTGGCCAGGAGCGTATGGCGCAAACGCGGGAGATGTTCGGCGACGAGACGGAGCCATACCAAGAGGCCATTGAGAGGCACTACCGGGAGGGCCCGCCGCGCGGTTGGGAGGCTTCCTTCATCTCGTCCTATGCGACCATGCACCCGTTCGAGGACTTCGCCGAGACGTTCGCGCACTTCCTGCACATCCGCGATGCCGTCGACACGGCCCACAACTTTCGGCTGGTCACCGCCGACGACGATTCGGTGACCTTCGGCGACCTCGTGCGCAACACCTGGATCCCGCTCTCGACGGCGTTGAACCAGATCAATCGCAGCATGGGACGACGGCCGCTGTATCCCGTCCGGTTGGCCGACCGCGTGATCGAGAAGCTGGAGTTCGTCGCCGCGCTGGCTGCCGAGGCGACGCCGCACCCGTAGCGGTTTGGGACACTGGTGCGGTGACTGATCCGGTGCCTCCCTTGCCGCTGGTCATGGAGGCGCCCCGACGACGCAAGCCTCCGCGGCATTTGGCCGACCTCTCGGTCGACGAGCGCGCGGCCGTCGCCGCCGAACTTGGCGAGCCGGCGTTCCGGCTGAGGCAGGTCGCGCATCACTACTTCGTGAAGCACGAACGCGATCCGCAGGCGATGACGGACCTCCCGGCGGCGAATCGCGATGCGATCGCTGCGGCACTCCTGCCGGAGCTGCTGCACCCGCTGCGGGTGCTCGAGGCCGACGGGGGTACGACACGCAAGACGCTGTGGCGGCTGTTCGACGGGGCTTTGGTCGAGTCGGTGCTCATGCGATACCCGGGGCGGGCGACCCTGTGCATTTCCAGCCAAGCCGGATGCGGCATGGCCTGTCCGTTCTGCGCCACCGGCCAAGGGGGATTGCAGCGCAACATGAGCCCAGGCGAGATCGTCGACCAAGTGGTTGAAGCCGCCGCATTGCTGGAGCGAGGCGCGATTCCCGGGGGAGTGGGCCGCCTGTCGAACATCGTGTTCATGGGGATGGGCGAGCCGATGGCCAACTACAAGGCGGTCATGTCGTCCATCCGGCAGATGGTGTCGCGAGATGGACTTGGGCTGTCGGCTCGCAACATCACGCTGAGCACGGTGGGGCTGGTCCCACGAATCCGACAGCTGGCGGACGAGGGCATTCCGGTCACGCTTGCCGTCTCGTTGCATGCGCCGGACGACGAGCTTCGCGACACCCTCGTGCCGATCAATACGCGCTGGAAGGTGGCCGAGGTCCTGGACGCCGCGTTCGCCTACTACCAGGCGACCGGCCGTCGCGTGTCCATCGAGTACGCCATGATGCGGGACATCAATGACCAAGCGTGGCGCTCCGACCTGCTGGGGCAGAAGCTGCTCGAGCGTGGCGGGTCGAAGGGTGGCGGCTGGGTCCACGTGAACCTGATCCCGCTGAATCCGACGCCCGGGTCGACGTGGACCGCCTCTGACCCGGCCGACGAACGCGAGTTTGTGCGACGGCTGAACACCAAGGGGATCTCGACCACGGTGCGCGACACCCGTGGGCGCGACATCGACGGCGCCTGCGGTCAACTGGCAGCCACGGAGTAGGACTGTCGAGCCTGATCACGGCGACGCTGTACAGTTTCTTTCCATGGCTCGCAAAGAAATCGTCCAGAAACCCGTCGTCAAAGTCTTTGACGACCTTTCCGGCGAAGAACTCCCCGAGACGACAAAGCCCGTGCGCTATGACTTCAATGGCAGGGCGTATCACTTGTATTTGTCAGAGGAGAGCAAGCAGACGGTCGACCAGTTCATCGCCGACCTGACCGACGGCGCGGACGAGATCGTGACCGGGTCGCGGATGAAGGCGCCGCCCATCAAGGCCGGCCACTCGTTGGAGGACGTTCGCGCATGGGCGCGCAAGAACGGGCACCAGGTCAGCGACAACCGCCGCGCACCCAACTCGGTGATCGAGGCGTTCAACGCGGCCCACTGAACGGCGACTAGCCTCGTACCTTGTGACTGAATCAGTTCTCGACGTTTCCCGCGACGGCAACGTCACCCTGCTGACCCTGACCCGCGAAGACCGGCGCAATGCCCTCAACCTCGACCTGTGTCGCGCGATCAACGAAGCTGCGCAGGCGTCGGTGGACGACGGCGCCCGGGTCATCGTCATCACCGGGCGCGGATCGGCGTTCTCCTCCGGAGCGGACCTCGGCGGGGTCTACGGGTCAGAATTCCTCGAGGCCCTCTACGGGATGCTGCACGGCCTGACGCGGCTTCCGGTGCCGGTCATCGCCGCAGTGAACGGGCCGGCCATCGGCGCGGGGACCCAACTGGCGATCGCGTGCGACCTGCGGGTTGCCGACGAGGCGGCCCAGTTCGCCGTTCCCACCGCCAAGAACGGGATGGCGGTTGACGGCTGGACGATCCGCACGCTTGCACAGCTGGCAGGAACAGGCCGGGCGCGACGCCTCATGCTGGCCGCCGAATCGCTGGACCGGGATGAGGCGGTGGCGGCCGGCTTGGTCGATCGGGCCGGGACGCTCGACGACGCACTGGTGTGGGCACAGGAGATCGCCAGACTGGCGCCGCTCGCGCTCGCGCACAACAAGCTGGTCCTGAATGGCGGCGACGATGAGGCTGTCAACGCCTCGTTCGAGGCGGTCTGGGCCAGCGACGACGTCAGGGAAGCGGCGGCGGCTCGCGCGGAGAAGCGCGCGCCGGAATTCACCGGGACATGACGGCGCTGAGCTTCGACATGCTCGATCGGCATGTGGTTACCGGTCGCGGCGACGACATCGCCTGCACTGATGCGACGGGATCGCTGTCGTTTGCTCGGCTCCTCGAGCGGTCAGCAGCGCTCGCCGGCGGCCTCGCGGTCCTCGGCATCCGGCCCGACGACGGCGTGGAACTCGACCTCCCGAACGGCAACGGGCGGGTCATCGCGGTCTGCGCGCTGATTCGCCTCGGCGCGCGTCCGGCGACCGGCACCGACACCCGGATCGTCATGGTTCACGGCGCCGCGAGCGTGCGCATCAACGACAACGACATCGAACTCGCGCTCGTGGAGCGCGCTGGACGGTCGGATCCGCTGCCGGCCGGCACCGTAGATGAGCCTGGCTACACCGATGCCGTCGCGGACGTATTCGGCGACATTGTGGGGCCGTTGCTGTCCGGGTCACCGGTCGTTTGACAAGGTAGAGCCCATGATCAGAGTCGATGGCCTGACCAAGGACTATCGCGGCCTTCGTGCCGTGGACAACATCTCGTTCACCTGCGAGCCGGGAAGCGTGACCGGATTCCTGGGACCCAACGGTGCGGGGAAGTCCACGACGCTCCGGATCCTCACCGGACTCACGCTGCCCACCGCCGGCACCGCAACGATCGGCGGGGTCTCGTTCCATGACATCCCGAACCCCGGGACACAGGTCGGCGTCCTTCTCGACGCCTCCGCGCAGCACGCCGGACGCACCGGTCAGGAGGTCCTGGCCTTGGGCGCGGCCACGATGGGCCTGCCGATGTCACGGGTGGAGGAGATGCTCAGCCTGGTGAGCCTGACGGGCAGCGAGGCCAAGCGGCGTGTTCGTCACTACTCCTTGGGTATGCGTCAGCGCCTCGGGATTGCCCACGCGCTGCTGGGCGACCCGAAGGTCCTGATCCTGGACGAACCAGCGAACGGCCTGGATCCGGCCGGCATCCACTGGATGCGCAGCCTGCTTCGCATCTTCGCCGACCGCGGCGGAACTGTCCTCCTGTCATCGCACCTGTTGCACGAGATCCAGATCATCGCCGACGACATCATCGTCATTGGCCGCGGCAAGATCGTCGCCCACGGGCCCAAGGACGAACTGCTCAAGGGTGCCGGGACATTCGTGCGTGCCAGCGACGGGGCCGCCCTGGCCGCTGCGCTGGAGTCGGCTGGTATCGAGGCGACACCCGTCGCCGAGGGATTCCACGTGGACGTTACGCCTGAGGAAGCCGCGAAGGCGGCGGCTGACGCCGGAGTGGTCCTGATCGAGATCCGCGAGTCGACCCAAGGTGGCCTCGAGGAGATGTTCCTCGAGCTGACATCGGAGACCCAGCGGGACTCGCTTCCGCGGTATGGAGGCAACTGATGACCGTTGCAATCGATCTGACGCGCGCCGACGTGCCGCTGTGGCGGCTGGTGGTCGTGGAGCTGCGCAAGGCAGTGGACACGAGGGCCGGCCTGTGGTTGCTCATCTCCATCGGCATCATCACCTTGTTGTGGGACCTGTTCTGGCTGAGTACGCCTCAGGAGGTACACACCTTCACGGCGTTCCTAGCGGCACCGGCGATCCTGCAGAAACCGCTTCTGGGGATCTTGGGGATCTTGCTCGCGACGAGCGAATGGTCGCAGCGCACTGCAATGGTGACGTTCACGCTCGTACCCAAGCGTGGGAACACGGTGCTCGCGAAGATTGCTGCGGCGTTGCTGCTGTCGACGCTTGCCTTTGCTGTCGGGTTGGTCATTGCCGCAGTCTTGGCCACGGTCGGCGGCGCCTCGGATCCTTGGGATCTGCCGCTGGGCACGTTGGGCCAGGCATATCTGGGGACGCTGATCAGCACACTCCAGGGCATCGCGTTTGGCCTGCTGCTGCTGAACACGCCAGCAGCGATCGTCGTCTACCTGCTCGCGTCAACGGTGGTGTCCGCGGTCACCGGCCTTGTCGACGCGCTCCGAGACCTGGCGCCTTGGGTCGACTTCTCAGGAGCAATGCGGCCACTGGTAGACGACGTGCCGGGTGCCCTGACGAGCGAGCAATGGGGCCACCTCATCAGTGCCACGATCATCTGGTTCGTCATTCCCTTCGCGATCGGGATCTGGCGCGTCCTCAATGCTGAGGTGAAATGACCGGTCGGCGCCTTGTGATCCTGGGATCCACCGGATCCATCGGGACGCAGGCGCTCGACGTCATCGCCGCACATCGCGACCGATTCGACGTCGTTGCCCTCGCCGCCGGCGGCGGGCAGCCCGAACTGCTGGCCCAGCAAGCGATCGAGTTCGAGGTCCCGGTTGTCGCGGTCGCGAAGGGCAGCGCCGCGCAGGACGTCCAGCTGGCGCTGTATGCCGAGGCCCAGCGACGGGGGTACGCAGACGGCGACCACGCCGTCCCGAGGCTGCTGATCGGGCCGACCGCCGCGGCCGAGGCCGCGGCCATCCAGGCCGACGTCGTGCTCAACGGCATGACCGGCGCCGTCGGTCTGGAGCCGACACTGGCTGCTCTCGAGGCCGGGTCCACGCTCGCCTTGGCGAACAAGGAGTCGCTGATCATCGGCGGCGAACTGGTCACCTCGGCCGCCAAGCCCGACCAGATCGTGCCAGTCGACAGCGAGCATTCGGCCCTCGCCCAGGCACTCCGCGGCGAGCGCGTCGAGGACGTGCGCCGGCTGGTGCTCACCGCCAGCGGCGGTCCGTTCCGAGGGCGGGCTCGGGACGACTTGGCCGCCGTCACGCCGGATGAAGCGCTCGCACACCCGACCTGGGACATGGGCCCGGTCGTCACGATCAACTCCGCGACGATGGTGAACAAGGGGCTCGAAGTCATCGAGGCGCATCTGCTGTTCGGGATCGATTTCGATCGCATCGATGTCGTCGTCCACCCGACGTCGGTGGTCCACTCCATGGTCGAGTTCGTCGACGGTTCCACGATGCTGCAGGCGTCGCCGCCGGACATGCGCCTGCCGATCGCTCTCGGCCTCGCATGGCCGGATCGTCTCCCGGGAGTCGCGTCACCGTGCGACTGGACGGCATCGACGGCGTGGGAGTTCTTCCCGCTCGACGGTGCGGCTTTCCCGGCAGTCGACCTCGCTCGCCGAGCCGGTCGCTTCGGCCGGACCGCGCCCGCAGTCTTCAACGCCGCCAACGAGGTATGCGTTGAGGCCTTCGTAGCAGGGAATTTGTCCTTCCTTGAGATTGTGGACACTGTGGGACGAGTCGTCGACGAGCACGTGACAGATCCGTCGGTCACCGCCGCTGTCCTGACCTTGGACGGCGTGCGGTCGGCCGACGCATGGGCGCGTTCCCGTGCGACTGAGCTGGTGAGCGCGCCGAGGGGTGAAACTGGTGAGTGACGTGCTGATCTATGCGCTCGGCGTCGTGGTCTTCCTCATCGGCGTCGCCGCCTCGATCGCGCTGCACGAGGTCGGCCACATGTGGCCCGCAAAGCGGTTCGGCGTGAAGGTCACTCAGTACTTCGTGGGCTTCGGCCGCACGCTCTGGTCGGTCAAGCGGGGCGAGACCGAGTACGGCATCAAGGCCATCCCGCTGGGCGGCTACGTGAAACTCGTCGGGATGCTGCCGCCGGCGCGCGGAGCCGATCCGCACGAGCTGCGCAAGGCTGACACCGGGCTGCTGTCCCAGCTCGTCGCCGACGCCCGGCATGCTGAGTACGAGCACGTCACAGACGCTGACCAAGACCGGCTTTTCTACAAGAAGTCGTGGTGGCAGAAGCTCATCGTCATGTCCGGCGGGCCAATGACCAACGTGGCCATCTCGGCGGTGCTCTTCACCGTCCTCATCGCTGGTTTCGGCGTCGAAGAGCCGACCACCACGGTCAAGGCGGTCGCCGATTGTGCGATCAGCGACGCTGAGGCCGGACGTACCTGCACTGACGCCGACCCAATCACGCCGGCTCGCAAGATCGGCCTCCAGCCGGGAGACCGGATCGTGACCTTCAACGGGCGCGTGGTCGAGTCGTGGCCGGCCCTCACGGCTGCCATTCGGGCCAACGGGGACAAGGTGGCCACGCTGGAGATCGAGCGCGACGGGCAGCGCATCGAGCAGTCGGTGGCGACCACCGTCGTGGCGAGGGCTTCCCTCGAGGACCCGAAGAAGACCCAAAAGGTCGGCTTCCTCGGCGTGGAGCCGACGTTCGCGACGGTCCGGCACGGGTTGCCGACGGTCGGCACCGTCATGTGGGGCTACACCAAGGCGACTGCCGACGTCATCGCTCACCTGCCACAGCGGATGGTCGACGTCGCCAAAGCGGCCGTGGGTGCACCGCGCAAATCAGACGGGCCCATCAGCGTCGTCGGAGCGAGCCGCGTCGCCGGTGAGCTGGTCACCATTGACGATCCAACCTGGCGGGAGCGCTCGGTTCGCATCATCGCCCTGCTGGCGTCGTTGAACCTGTTCCTCGCCCTGTTCAACTTCATCCCGCTCCTGCCGTTGGACGGCGGTCACATCGCCGGCGCGCTCTGGGAGGCGGCCCGGCGGGGCTGGGCCAAAGTGCGCGGGCGACCCGATCCGGGCTACGTGGACGTCGCCCGGATGCTGCCGGTCGCCTACGGTGTGGGAGCGTTGTTGCTTGTGATGGGACTCCTGCTCATTTACGCCGACATCGTGAACCCGGTGCGCCTGTCATGACCGATCTAGGACTCCCGGGCATGCCCGCGCCGACGCTCGCGCCACGCCGCACGTCGCGCAAGATCAAGGTCGGTTCGGTCGACGTCGGTGGCGACGCACCTGTCAGCGTCCAGTCGATGACCACGACGCTGACCAGTGACGTCAATTCCACTTTGCAGCAGATTGCCGAGCTCACCGCAGCCGGATGTGACATCGTCCGCGTGGCCTGCCCGAGCCAGGACGACGCCGATGCGTTGGGCGAGATCGCCAAGCACTCGCAGATCCCGGTCATCGCCGACATCCACTTCCAGCCGAAGTACGTCTTCGCCGCGATCGACGCCGGCTGCGCCGCCGTCCGGGTCAACCCGGGCAACATCCGCCAGTTCGACGACCAGGTCGGCGCCATCGCGAGGGCTGCCGCCGATGCCGGTGTCTCCCTGCGCATCGGCGTCAATGCTGGCTCGCTCGACAAGCGACTGCTGGAGAAGTACGGCAAGGCCACGCCGGAGGCGCTGGTCGAGTCGGCGGTCTGGGAGGCTTCGCTGTTCGAGGAGCACGACTTCCACGAGTTCAAGATCTCGGTCAAGCACAACGACCCCGTCGTCATGATTCGCGCATACGAGATGCTCGCCGAACGCGGCGATTGGCCGTTGCACCTCGGTGTCACCGAGGCCGGCCCGGCGTTCCAGGGCACCATCAAGTCCGCGGTCGCCTTCGGTGCGCTGTTGTCCAAGGGCATCGGCGACACCATCCGGGTGTCGTTGTCGGCGCCGCCGATCGAGGAGATCAAGGTGGGAAACCAGATCCTGCAGTCACTGAACCTGCGGCCCCGCAAGCTCGAAATCGTGTCCTGCCCGTCCTGCGGACGCGCGCAGGTGGACGTCTACACGCTCGCCGAGCAGGTCACAG
>DATFFJ010000025.1:0-18630 GCA_035250065.1 Aeromicrobium sp.
CGAGTCGAGCATGGTGTGCCTCGGAATCGGCGGCGGACCGACCGCGCGCCTTGACCTTCCGGACTCCCCCGAGGCGATGAGGCAGTTCCTGCACCAGATGTCCGACGTCTACCTCCGTCGGCACCCGACTCGCCGTGTCGCACTCATCGCGTTCGGCGAGGATGGCCGGGCCTGCATCGAGGCTCTCTCCGCCCTGGGCGAGACCTTGGTCGACAGCGACCGCGGTCCCGACGTCGGCCCGATGCTGTGGGTCAACGGCGAGGAGTGGTTCGACGTCCTCGACGGCACAAGCGGGACTGTCGACCCGGCGACCCGCGTCCGGATGGCCGCAGAGTTCGCCCTGATGGGCCGGACCATGCCGGTCGCCACACGGGAGGATCTCGCCGCCGCGATGCAGGGCGACCCCACTGCGGTCGCCGAGCATCTGCCGACTGCCGAGGCCCGCCTTCTGGACATGGAAGCCGCTGCTCTCCATGCCGAGGTCGGGTGGTTGGGAACCCGGCTTGACCAGTTCGGAAGCGATCGGGAGTACCTCTCCGACGTCGACGCGGCCCGCGTCCTGGCTGTGATCCATGACAGCGGAGCTAGGAACGCGGCCGAGGTGCGGATGACGGGTGAAACCGCGCCGGTGTACTCGGAGTTCTGGCACGACCTCGTCCGTCGCGCCCCGGCCGAGGTGCGTGATACGCCGGCGGCGATGCTGGCACTCAGCTCGTACCTGGAGGGCAAAGGCGCGCAGGCGTGGGTGGCGCTCGATCAGATCTCCGAGGCGCGTCCGCCGTTGGCTGACCTCGTGGCGACCGCCCTCGAGCATGCGATCGACCCGCGGGAGTGGGAGCGTGCGCTGCAGCCGGAAGCCCCGGGCTCGCTGATGCAGCAGGCAGCCCTGCGCGACAGGACCGCGCCACAGCACCGCACCCACGAGCAGCACCACCACACCCACGGCGTCGACGGCCCGGAGTCGTCGACTCCTGGCCGTTGAGAAGGACGGAGACCCGACCCGTGAAGAACACTCGCTCGCGACTGGAGAAGCGCCTCGCGCAGCTCCTCGCCACCACTGCCCCACTCGCTGCTCGCCCCGCACCGGGACAGCCCCGGATCGACGTCGTCTACCTCTCCGGAGCCGACCAGGACCGCCTGGACAGGTGTCTGCGCGAATAGGGCTCCGGCGCACTTGTCAAGGATCCGACCTGGAATCTGTGGATAGCGACCCGGTATCCACAGGCCGCCGGCGCTGCGGTTGCACTGTCGGTGGTTCGCGGCACACTCAGATGGAAACGTCGGCGCGTACGGGTCGCGCCGGCTGGTGGGGATTCATCAAGAATCCCGCCAGGAGGGGACGTGAGGAACATGCGGACGTCGACCAAGTTGATCCGCCTGTGCGCCGTCGTGCCGGCTGGTCTCGCGGGCAGCTTCGTTGCGGTCATCGGCCTGGGCTTCCTGCCCGGCGAGGGCCTGGTGTTCGCGTTCCTGGGCACGCTGGTGGTTTCGCTCGTCTTGGCGTGCGGCTGGTTGGAGGCTCCTACTGCCCGGATCTTCGGGTTTGCGCGCGGCCTTCGTCCCGGGCAGCGCGCCGTCCTCGACCCATCGCTGGCCCTCCTCGAGAAACTTGACCTCGCCCCCGGGCGAGTGCTGGTGCGGCTCGACGACGACGCGAGGCTGCCCGCGACGCCGATCGGGCGCCGTACGGTGATCGTCGAGCCTTGGCTTGTGCAGGGCCTGTACGAACGTCGGCTAACGACCGAGGATGCCGCCACGGCGATCGGGCACGCGGTCGCGAGCCAGCGGGTCGGCCCGGCGCAGTTCGACCTGGCGGCGCGCCTCTGGGCGCTGCCCTGGACGCTCGTGTACGTCGTGGTGCGGCAGGTAGCGCGAATCTTCTCGTGGGTGCCCGCGGCCGAGTTCGCGTGGCATCTGCGGGTCGTGGTCGGTGTCGTCGTCGTCTTCCAAGGCTTCCAGCCGGGTGGGGACCCGGGCCTCGGGGTGGCGACCGGCGTGCTGATTGCGATCAGCTACATCGCACCGGCAGCCGATCGGTCTTGGCGCGCGGTGGTGCAGCGCAACGCTGACCGCATCGTCGCCCAGCGTGGTCTGGCTGGCTCGTTGATCCACCTCGCGCAGTGGCAGCACGGCTCGGCCTCCTTGGAGCGGGTGCAACGCATCCGGGCAGCCGCCGGGGAGAAGCCCAGGAACGTCGAGGCCGCGAAGCCCGATGAGCCTGGTGCGCTGGTGTTGGCACATCCCACCGCGTTTCGCTGAACCCGGAGGAAGGACGACGCTAATGGAGCACGACCCCCATCTGGAGGCTGACCTGTTCTTCGGGCCCTGCAACGACCCCGACTGCCCTGGTTCGCGGGTCGCGGCGGACCGACCCGCAGTGGACATCCACTGGCCCCTGCGCAAGCATTTGCGGCTCGTCAGCGATGACGAAGGTCTCGACGTCGACGGCTGACGACCGTGTGCCGCTCGTCTGCCCGCTGAGGGAGCACGCCCTCAGCCCAGGACACGGTCTCCGAGCGGGACACGAAAGCGTTGAACGAGCACGGATCTGAGCTGGAGGAACAAGGACACGTCACCGGGCAGGACATGCCCTAGGGCCGCGTTCAATACGGCTGCCGCGTCGGGCACGCTCAGGCAGTTGATGAGGTCTGGTTCGTGCTCCTCACCGAAGACGTCGTCCTTGATCGCACGGAGTGCCGCGGCGCCGCCGCGAATCACCGGGTCAAGTGCGGCTGAGTAGGGACTGGTGTCGAGCTCATCGTTGAATGCTTCCCAGTCCACGCCCCGGGGGGCGGGGTGCGGTGCCCGGGCCACCTGGTCCAGCACCAAACCGAGACCAAGGGTGCGCTCGTGTACACGAAGGTCGCGTTCGATGGCAGGAACCATCTCGGCCGCGCTGGCCATCGTTAGGCGGTTTCCGGTGGGTGCGAGGTCCTTCCGCATCATTCGCGCTACCGCGTCACGTTGCTCGGCGCCCGTGTCGGCGTAGCGCAGGAGGATGCGTAGCGACCAGTCGAGGTTCAACGCGGAGGGCGCATCCAAGACGTGGAGCCCGTGAGCCAAGAGGCGGCGGCTCCAGTTGGGCCATGCCCGGGCCATGCCGTCGTCGAGGACGTCGAGAGCGAGCTCGGGTCCGATCGGGAGATGCTGTCCGAGTCGTTTGACGGCGTTCTCGTCGATCGTCTCGACGAGCTCGACGACGGCTTGGTGCTCGTGGGCGCGCGGTTCGGCGAACATCTTTCCGGTCGCGAACAACCAGGTGTTGCGCCAGTGCGGGCTGGGGGCCAGGAGGCGCAGCCGGTTGAGCAGGGTCTCAAGGGGCGCGTCACTGATTCGCCGAGCGGCCATGAGCTCCTGGAGTGAGCGCACGTCGAAACCGAAGCCGTCGTTCCGAGGGGCGATGAGGACTAATCGCTGTGTCGAAGACCTGATGATCGAGTCCAGGACGTCGGCGTGGTGCCCGTCGGGCTGGAACTCGGCTTCGTCGAGGATGTGCCAGACGATGTCGCGCAGCTCGGGCTCTGTCAGGACTGCCGTGGAGTGGTCAGCGGTCTCGCTACGCTGTTGAAGCAGGAACCCGGCACGCTCGTGCAGTTGATGGATGAACGGCTCGTACTTGGTGAGGAGCGTGCGGACCATCGTCGGCTTGTTGCGTTCGCGTCGTACGACGGTGTCGTAGTAGCTCCAGAACAAGCTGTAGCGGTCTGGTGCGATGGTCCCGGCCCCGTCGACGATGATCGACAAGATGAGCACCTGCAGCGGGGTGCGCAGCAGTTTGACGAGGTTCTCATCCTGGGCAGCGTTCTGAAGGGCGGTGACAACCTTGCCGATCCGCTCCTCGTCCCCGCTGAGGCGTACCTGTGCGGCCTTGGTCCCGAAGGCGACTGCCTCTACCGGCGTCAGGTCGTCCAGTGCGACCGTTTCGAACGACGTCGGGTCAATGTTTTCGGTGTAGCCAACCGGGCGGGTCGTGATGACGGAAAGGAGGTCGCATCGGTCGCCCTCTGCGTTGTTGACGAACTCCACGACGCGCTCGATCACCGTGCGCCGTGTCTCGGGTTCGGTGACCTCGTCTAGGCCGTCGAACACCACCACCCATGGCCAGGCGCGCAGCCAGGAGGTGAGCGTGGCGGGGGTGACGGTGCCATGGTTCGACTTCTTGCTGATGCGCTCGGCCACGTAGCGCATCAGCGATTCGTCGAGCTTGTGGCCTCGTTCTTCCGCGTAGTGGGCTAGGTCGATCCGCAGTGGCCATCGCCGGTGCCGCGGGAGCTGGTGTCCCAGCTTCCGCAGCGCGGCCTCGGTCCCGGTGAGCACGGCGTCGTGGTTGGCCGCCAGCGCGGTGGATCCTTTGAGTGCGGCCACCCGGTAGGCCTGCACGATGAGCTTGGAGATCGTGGTCTTGCCGTTGCCGGGCTGGCCGGTGAGCACGATGTGGCGGGGGCCGTCCACGGCTGTGATGTCTCGGGCAAGGAGGTTGTCTCCGCGTTCGAGCACATGCCCAAGCACTGTGCTCCGCTCGCCTCCGCCGGGGAAGGTCACAGGGAGATCGATGGCGACCTCGTGCACCGGGATGCCGCGGTTCTCGCGATCGCCGGCGTCGTCGAAGTAGACCAACCCGTCAGAGAGCAACTCGGTGCGTGCTTGGTCGAGCAGCACCTGTTCGCTGTCCTTGACGGCGGCGTTGCCTGTGAGTTCAGAGATGAAGGTGAACACATCGCTGGTGGTCAGGAAGGCGTCGAATCGGCGGCGCACGTCCGCGTGGGTGCTCAACAGCGCGTCGAGCTGGTTGCCGTCCCAGAATCGGATCGTCTTGATGTTCGCGATCCGTTTGCGTCGCTGGACCCGGTCGAGAATCGCCTCTTGATCGTCGATGTCGCGGCTGGGGTCGTTGAGTTTGTCGCGGTAGGCCTTGATGTTCTTGCGGATGGCGTCGTGGCCGCCCGTGTTCTGAACGGGTGTGAGGGCGACGTTGGTGATGAAGACGAGCTGGTCAGGCAGCGGATCGCGCGGGTCCTTCTTGTCCCAGTCAGCCCAGGCGTCGAGTTCCTTCTTGACCTCTCCCCATAGCCACGAGGCGTTGGTGGTCTCCGTGTCGGAGATCTTGTCGTGATGCTTGACCTGGAAGACGGTGTAGCCGGCGAATGCCTCTGCTGAGGAGTGGTCTGCTGAGCCGAACTTCAGGGTGCCCTCGAGGTACAGGTCGCGGCCGCCGTCCTTGCCAGCGCCCATGACCTGGACGCCCGGCCCGAACTCCGCGATCGCGAGCGCGGCAGCCATCGACTGGAAGGCACCGGGGCTGAGCAACTGCAACTCGTGCTTCACGGACGACTCCACGGTTCGGCGGACGGCTCAAGGTAGCAACGCTCACCGACGGAAGGAGGCGCGAGCCGTGGTGGTTCTCTCCCCCGTCGTTCGTGCAGTGCAGCGTCAGTCGGTCTCGGTCGTCGGCTCCTTGATGTAGGTGATGCCGAAGGCCTTGACCTGTCGGTACTCCTGGATCCTCGCAGCGAGGTCGAAGGCATCACTGGAGACGAACTGGAAGATATCGAGGCCGCGGCCGAGGTTGATGCGCCAGCCGGAGTTGGCGCGGATCGACCGGTCGTGGATGGTGTCGCTGAACTCGACGTCGAGGGTGATGCCGGCGACGGCTGCGCCCTGCTTGACGCGTACCAGGAACTCCAGCTGCTTCTGTACCTTCTCGGGACCATCGGAGGACTCGGTGGTTATGAGCCTGAGCTTGACCTCGTCGGCCGGGTCCTTGACCGAGGCGAGCGCTTCCACGAACTCCATCAGGTTGCGCGCCTGGTGGAACTGGCGGATGTAGGGGTCGGTGAGGGTGATCTCGGTGGCCCCCCGTAGATACGGGATCAGCATGGTGGCGTAGGAGACGCCGCGCTGGTTCTCCTGGTATTCACGGTGCCCGGCGTACAGCTCCGGCTCAACGGGCGTGGCCGGAACCCCGTCGGCCGCGCTGGCGGGGGTGCCACTCCCCTGCTCGCCTGCTGAGTCGGTTGCACCGGCACTCTCGGCGTGGCGGGTGCGGTGATAGTGCGCGGGGTATTCGTCTTCTTCGAGGGTGGTGACAGGGTGCCAGCCGCCGTCGTTGTCGAGGTAGCCGAACTTGACCTCGGCCATGGTGGCATCGATGCGGAGGATCTGGTCCTTGACGCGCTTGCGGCCCTCGATGGCGAACCGCAGGATCTCCTCGATCTCCTCCCTGGTCGCTGCCCCGTGGGGATAGAGGATCTTCATCAGCCCTGAGAAGGTCTTGTGGATGCCGTCGCGGTCCCGGGTCGAGATGTCCGAACCCAGCGTGAAGTGCTGCTGGTAGCGGTCGGAGTAGTCGGCGTTGCGCATCGACTTGAGGACTTCGGCGATGTAGTCGACGACGAAGCCGTAGCCCTCGGAGAACATCTCCCCGCGGATGGTGTCGACCTCCCAGCCCGGGATGAAGTGGTGGAGGCGGTCGAGGTACGCCGCGTCGTGATAGCTCTCGGGCAATTCGTCGAAGAGGTCGGAGTGCTTGAGCATGTACGGCACGTTGTGGGACGTGTTGCCGACGAAGACCATCGACGCTTCTGCGCCGAGCGTCTCCACACCGCGCGAGAACGACTTGTTCGCCATGTAGTTCTTCATGATGTCGACGAGCGCCTTGTCGGTGCGCTTCTTCTTGCCGGCGAACTCGTCGAACGCGACGACGTCCCAGTAGCCGACCAGGCCGATGCGACCGTTGGAGTTGTTCACGAAGAGCTTGGGGACGGTGACCTCTCCCCCGGAGATCAGCATGCCGTGGGGTGAGAACTCCGAGAAGATGTGTGACTTGCCGGTGCCCTTGGGGCCGAGCTCGACGAGGTTGTAGTTGCGCTCGACGAACGGGATCAGGCGGACGAGCTGGATGAGCTTGGCGCGACGGCCGAACAGGGCAGGGTTGAAACCGATCGACTGGATCAGCAGGTCGATCCACTCGTCGGTGGTGAACTCACGGCGCGAGGTGGTGTAGCTGTCGAAGTCGAAGTTCGAGAGTTGAATCGGCTTCAGCGAGCCGAGTTGCCAGGGCACGACGCGGGCGTCGTCGAAGTGGAAGTAGTCGATGTCGCAGATGCACCAGACGCCGCCGACGAGGAGCTTCGGGTGAGAGTTGATCGTGGCCGACTCCACCACGACCCCCTTGATGCCGAGGTTGGAGAACTCGGCCTCGTACCGATCGTCCTTGTCGTTGAGAGAGACAGAGACCTTGTCGATGATCTTGTAGCGCCCGCGTTCCTTGATCGTCGACTTCACCAGCTCGGACTGGTTCCGTTGGACGTAGTGGTCGGCGAGGATCTTGCGCACCGAGTCGATGCCGGCCTGGATGGTGGCTTCGTCGTCGGAGGCCGCGTACTGACCGAGGAGGTACTCCAGGACATAGGAGGGCACGATCGCGTTGCCCTTCACGGCCTTGACCAGGTCCTTGCGGACCACGAGACCGGCAAAATGCTGGTTGATCTTCTTGTCGAGCGCGGACTGCTCGGGGGTCTGGTCTGCCGTCTGCCCGTCGGTGGTGCCGTCGAGGAGGTCGGCGGCGATCACGTCGAGATCGGTCTCTTCAGTCATGTCGGCCGCCCTTAGAAGTCGAAGTCCGAGGTGAAGGAGCGCTTGAGGGTGAACATCGCCTTCTCGTACACCCGCCAGTGGTTCGTGTTGGGAATGAGCTCCTCGAGGCGGAGCTCGACGGCGCGGTTGTTGTAGTCGTTGGCGTCCTTGTTGAGCAGCAGCTGGACGCTCTGGTAGCGGTCCCGCTGCTCGGGTGAGGAGGAGTCGAACGTGAGCACCGGCGGCGGGTCGTTGGAGATCAACGTCTCCCCCACGTACAGCCCCGCGCGTAGCACCCGGGCCTGCACCTTGTCGCTGACGGGCTCGGACTGGAACAGCTTGACGACCAGCTGCCCGGTGGTGATCTTGTCGGTGTCCGGGAGCACCTTCACGTTGACCAAGCGGGTGTCGCTCTTGCGCTTCTTGTTGATCGCGAGCACCGGTACGACGATCTCCTGCAGAGTCGCACCGCCGTGGACGAATCGTGTGCCTCCGCCTGCGAGCTTGAGACGGTGGATCGACTTGGGAATCTGGACCTCGATGTCGCCGTCGAGATTGAGTTGCTCAGACGTGAACGTGGCGAAGGCGTCGTCGACCTTCAGCCCGTAACCGAGCACGTAGCGCTTGTTGGCGACGAGGATCTTGTCGCCGTGGGCCTTCTCGGAGAGGAAGAACTGCTCGGGCAGTGCCTCGTCTTGGAAGAGGAAGCCGTGGTCGGCGGTCACGAAGATGTTGGTGGCGTTGGCGTTGGCGGTCTTCTTGACCAGGTCCACCAGCTCGGCCAGTGCGAGCTCGGCGGCTTCGAAGACCCGGCGCTCGGTGCCCGGCTTGTCGCCGATCGCGTCGATGACGTCGTGGTAGATGTACAGAACCCGGTTGCTCTTGAACATGTCCCGCCGCTCGTCGGCGGTCAGGGCCCGGAAGGTCTCGGCCTGGATGGCACTGCCACCCACGGCCTCAAGCACCTTCGAGCGCGGACCTACACCGTTGGTGGGTAGTCCGTCGGCGAGCACCGTCTTGCCGTCAATCGAGTGCTTCAGAGTGCGGTGCGGCAGGAGCGCAGCCATCCCGAGTTGGGTGTAGCTCGGCAGGACGCCGAGGACGGCCTCGAGATCGGCGTTGAACCGGTCCTCCTGGCGAATGCGGGAACGCAGTTCGTCGGCGACCTCGTATCGGAGGGCGTCGGAGACGATGACCACGGCCTTCTTGTCCTCGCGGAGCAGTTGTTCGACGTAGTCGCCGTAGAACGACCGCTGTGAGCGCAGGACGCCCGACTGCCAGCTGGTTGCTGCGTCGACCTGCTTCTGCCAGGCGTTGCCGAGCTCGTAGACGAACTTGTTGGTGTACGTCTTCTCGAGCAGGTCTCGCAGCGCGTCGAGCGGGTTCGGGCCCTCGAAGGAGCGGCGGGCGTAGGTGAACTGGCGGTAGAGCTGGTCGATGCGGAACCAGTCAGTTCGGTATCGCTCAAGTCCCTCGTCGAAGGACGAGATCGTGAAATCGATCGTGCTTAGCTGCGACAGCAGGTCGGCGGCTGCGCCGATCGCCGCATACAGCTGGCGGTAACCGTCGATCCACACGCTGCTCTGGCGGGCGCGGACGACATCGGCCACCTCACGAGCGGTGACAGTCTGTTCCGTGACCGCTCGAGCAAGCTCCGCAATGATCTTGCGGTCGGTCTCCTCGAACAGGTCATCCGCGACAAGATCGCGGAACGTCGCGTTCTCGATGCTCGCCGTGTAGTCGAGGTCGGCTGATGCCTGCTTGGCCAGGATCGACATCGCGGCTTGGCTGCGCCGATCGTTGCGGAAGCTAGCGAAGTCGAGCTGGATGTTCTGCAGCCCCCCAGGGCGGTCGGACTTGAAGCCTCCGAGAGCCACGCGGAACATCCACAGGACAAAGTCGTCGACGCTCGGAGCGGGGGACTCGTAGCCATAGATGGAGGCCACGCCGAGCCAGAGGAAGGCAGAGAGGTCAAGCTCGACGAGCGCGTCGTACTTGGAGTGCTGACCCTTGGACCTCTCGACTAGGAGCGTCCGCATGATCTCCTGCAGGCTGTGCTCCTTCTGGCCGAGCACCACTGCCGACATCTTGGCTCGGAGGCGGTCTGCGTCGTCCTCAGGCGTGAGCAGCACCTTCAGGCTCTCAACGCGCTTGCCAGCGTTGAAGAACCTCTCGTGCTGGGCGATGACCGCATCGATGCCCGCTGCGGTCAGGCCAAGGTCTTGCGACAGGAGCGAACTCCGGTCGGCGGTGAATACGCCGTAGGCGAGCTCGAGGTCGAGGAGCCAGTTGCCTACGCCGGCGGGCACCGTTCCCGACCGGTAGACGAGAATCTTATCGTCGGGTTGCTCTTGGAGCAGTCGGTACTTGATCCCGTATTCGTCGTTTGCGACACGGATCACCGTCACTCCGGGCAGGTCGAGGCTGCCGAGGTCGGAGGCGTATTGCCCTTCCGGGTCGTGCCAGAACACCACTCGGTGATCCATGAGCCGGCGCTCCAAGTGCGGTCGCAGGCCGGCGATGTTTGTCATTCGGTCGCCTCCAAGCCCGGGATCTTCCTCAGTGCGACACCGAACTTGGTGTAGTTCGCCTTCACGCCGTCGTCGAGGTCGATCGCGAGGTTCCGCGAGGCCAGGGGGTAGAGCACATCGTGCTCGTACGCTTCGAGCTCAAGCAGGACCTCTCGGAGCCGGTCGGCTTCCTTGGCGTCGTTGGCCCTCTCGGCGTGCACAAGGCTTGCCCTTAGCTTGGCCTGGAACTCGCGCAGATATTCATTAAGGACTGTCGACGCTGTGGTGGGCGAGTACCGGTGCGCGTAGATCAAGGCATTGAACGAGCCGCGCGGGGGGTCTGCTGCACGAACTGGTGACAGTGGTTAGTCACGCAGCCTGAGTGGCTGGCGTGGTCATGATTGTCTCGAACTCGATCGGGGTCAATCGGCCGAGACCGTCTTGCCTGCGGCGTCGGTGATAGGTGCGTTCGATCCAAGTGACGATGGCGATCCGCAGGTCTTCTCGGGTGTCCCAGGTACGGCGGTTGAGGACGTTCTTCTGGAGCAGGGAGAAGAAGCTCTCCATCGCCGCGTTGTCCCCGGCCGCACCGACGCGGCCCATCGATCCAACCATCTCGTGACGGCCCAGAGCGCGGACGAATTTCCTGCTTCGAAATTGAGATCCCCTGTCGGTGTGAACCACACAACCGGCCACGTCATCGCGCCGTGCGACGGCGTTGTTGAGGGCCGCTACCGCGAGCCGGGACTTCATCCGCGAATCGATGGAGTAGCCCACGATCCGGTTGGAGAACACGTCCTTGAACGCGCAGACGTAGAGCTTGCCCTCATTCGTCCAGTGCTCGGTGATGTCGCCGATCCACAACTCATTCGCCCCCGCGGCCTTGAACTCGTGCCGGATCCGGCCCTTCTCATCGGTGACCGCGCAGAGGTCGTCGTGGACCGGCGGGCCGGGCCTCTTGCCGTTCTTGCCGCGCTTCTTCCCGAACGCGCTCCACCAGCCGTTGGTCGAGCAGATCCGCCACGCAGTCCGAGCTGCCATCGGCTCACCGGCGTCGCGGGCCTCATCCAGCAGGTACCGGTAGCCGAACTCTGGATCATCACGATGAGCGTCGAACAGAGCGTTGGCGCGGTAGGCCTCTTCGAGTTCGGCGCCGGTGACCGGGTTGGCGAGCCAGCGGTAGTAGGGCTGGCGAGCGATCTTGAGCACCCGGCACGTCACCGTGACGGGGATCCCGTCAGCGGCAAGGTCACGGACGAGCGGGTAGCTCATTTTCCCGGCAGATGAGCCTGCGAGAAGTAGGCCGCAGCCCGGCGAAGGACCTCGACTTCTTGTTCGAGGGTCTTGATCCGCCGCTTGGCTTCACGCAGCTCAGCTGACTGCACCGCGGTCGTGCCGGGACGGTCGCCGTCTTCGATATCGGCCTTCCTCATCCACGAGTACAGGGTCGTGAAGTGGATCCCGAAATCCTTCGCGATCTGGGAGAGCTCGACACCTGGCTCACGGTTCCTCGCGACGCGCACGACGTCGTCACGGAACTCCTTGGGGTACGGCTTGGACACGGTGAACATCCTTCCAGCCCAACCACTCGGGTAGGCAGATCGGTTGTCACCTATCCGTGCAGCAGACCCGGGCTGGAGAACAACCAGTAGATGGGCCGCTTCTTGTAGCGCTTGACGTGGTTGTCGTAGAAGCGGGAAGTCGCCACCCTAGCGCCGCGCTTGAGGAAGTAGTCGCGGAGTTCCTTGGCCCCCAACGCTTCAACGATGTACCGGAGGTTGTCCTCCAGATGTTCGTCCCCGAAGACGGCTCTGAGGAACTGTCGGAACCGAGCGACGATGTCGTCGTCGAACCAGTCGCCGTCGACAATCGGAATGACTCCGTCGGCATCGGGCGCGAAGGTTGGGTGCGGGATCCTGGCCGCGTAATCGGCCAAGGTGTCACCCTGGTTCGCAAGGATCAGTCCGTCGAGGTCCGGGCTAAACCGTCCCATCATGCATCCCACCGCGTACGACACGAGGTCCTCGATGACGGTGCGCGAGTACGTGGACTCGGCTTCCCTTTCGGGCGCGCCGCGATCGGAGCCATAGAGCGGATTTGTGAACAAGGAAATCCGCTCAAGGCCTTCACCGCGTGCACTGAGGGGCAGGTCCAAGGCAGTAGCGACGGCCTTCTCGTTCGCCTGCTCCAGGTCGAATGCTCGCTGGGCGCGCGCCAGGCCATCGAGGAAGACCTGAGAAACCAGAGCTCGGAGTGAGCCACGTTGCAGCACAACTGGGCGCGCGAACTCCCACGAAAGCTCAGAGGAGTCCCAGTCGGCCTTTGCAAGCGCAACGAGCTGGTCGCAAGCCTCGAGGTCGATCTCGCCGGGGATCGGTGCGGGGAGGTTCGCGATGTGGCCGACTTCGTAGCCCAGAGTTGGGGAGAGAATTTGCAAGAAGTGCGCCGCGGTTGCGGAGTTCGCTAACGCGAGCACTGCGCGCAGGGTTTTCGAATCGTCTGCGACGATCACCGGCCCCTTGTGCCCAAACACACATCCGACCGGCTGATACCGAAACGAGGCAGCGCCTGCCGTGATGAGGCCCCAGGTGGCCGCTTCGCGGAAGTACGTGGACGGGTTGCGGATCACAGACCGGGGTCGGAAATCGAATAGTTCTCTGCCGTCGTACTGCCAGTTCACCACGTACTCGTTATTGCCGTACCAGCGGCGATACTCGCCACCCTTCGTGAAGGGGAACCACCGCGAGCCTGATTCGGCAGCAGCTTCGCGGGAGGTTGCTGACGTCTCAAGCCGGCTGCGGCTCACCTCCCACCAGCGGCGCAGGAAGCGGCCGTCGTCCGCCGTTGCGAGACCTTGGAGCGGGGTCGCAACCTCCCCGAGTCGGGGGTGCTCGCGAAATGCCCGCCTCGTCTGCTCCGAAAGTCGGTAGGCAAACGGAGCACCAGGCACATCGGCAAAGTGGTCGGCATCGACGTCGTAGACCCATGGGAGACTCGCGTCATCGAGTGCTTCTAGCAACCGCGCGCGTTTCGCCTCCGAGCTGAGAGGCGAGAGGTAGACAAACCTTGCTCGTCGATGGAGTGCTCGCCGCTCCTCGAGGATGAAGGCAGCGTTCGCGCCGAACGTGTCTGAGTGCCTCGAGCTATCTTGCAGATGCAGAACGCTGCGCACCGTGCAGCGCTCGAGGACCTCGCCGCGTAGGTCCTCGAAGGTCTTGATCGTTAGCCACGAGTCGCCGGTAATCATCGCGACCACACCACCATCGCGGACCAACTCGCGCGCCCTGAGGATGAACGCGGCATATAGGTCTTGCTTTCCCAGCAGGTAATGTTCCTTGACCCAGGACGACAGCAGCGAGTTCATGTTCTTCCAGCCCATATAGGGCGGGTTGGCGATCACGGCTGCGTACGACGACGACAGCGTCTCGGCGCAATCGATTACCGTGAGCGCCCGCCTTCGGACGTCCTCGGAGAACAGGTCGTCGGCCTGGTTGCGGTCTAGCACCTCGCGAGCGGCAGCGACGTCCGTCGACTTGGGCCGAGTGAGCGCACCGAGGGTGTCAGCGTCGGCAAACTGGTTCCAGAAGCCGCGCTGGTGTGTGGCGCCGATGGCTGCCAGTTCTTCGTCGGTTAGGAACACCGGATCCAGCACGTGCACGTTTGGGCGCACCTGGCGATTGAAGAAGGTGCGCTGTCGAGCTCGGGCCTTCATCGCAAGCGCGAAGGCTGCGAGCGCCCCTGCACGCGGATCGATCTCCGTCCCGTAGAGATTGTGGGTGAGGATCAGACCGGGGATCTCGGTAGGGCCGTAGCCCTGCTCCTCGTAGATCGCGTAGAGAAGGTCGAAGGCGAAGGTCAGAATGTGTCCAGAACCGCAGGCCGGGTCTAGGACCTTCAGCTCTTCAGGCGTTGTGATCTTGAGATAGTCGGCGTCCTCGTCCACCGGAGCGATGTAGTAATCCATGTGGTCGACCAGGCGGGACGATGGGTGGTTGAGCATCCAGAGTCGGCCGAGGGAGTTCTCGACGAGGTAGCGGACGATCCAGTGTGGCGTGAAGAGCTGTGTGGCGGCGGGGATCTCCTCGGCGCCGGCCTTCATGTTCTTCTTGAACCCGACGAAGACCTCGTCCTTTCGCTCGGAGATGTAGAACTGGTAGAGCCAGCCGATGACCTCCACGTCCTCACAGACTTCCTCCGTCAGGACCTTGATCGATCGGCTGAGAACCGAGTCGTCAGCGAGCAGGTTGGCCGGGATGAGCAGTTCCGTGTAGTCGCCTTCGCGCTCGAACATGAAGGGCATGGCCTTGTTCCAGTAGCGGCAGTAGTCCGCGAGTAGGAGCGCGTACGCCTCTCCCTGTGGGTCGCCGCTGGAGCGGGTGCCGTCAAGGAGCCCCTCGACCGCCGTGCGGGTCATCTGGCTCGCGACCTCGGTATCGATGACTCCGCGCTTGGCTTCGGCGAGGATCTCGGGCTGGCCGATCTCAACGCCCGTTTGTGGGGAGACAACCCCGATGCCGGTGTAGCCCTTGGCGTCCATGAAGCGCAGCGCGACTATCCGGTTGAACCAGGTGTAGGCGACCTTGTCCGCGACGACAGCCCGCCCCTTGTCGTCGCCGCCAGCAGCCGCAACGGCCTTCTCCAGTGCAGCGACAGCCTTGGCCTGCTCGACCCGCTCCGACGAGCCCGGCGCGAGCACTGCAGCAACGCGGGCGGTGACCTCGCGGATGAGCGCTGTACGTGCCCAGGTCGCGAAGGTCTTTAGGGGTGCGGTTTCCATCAGAGGGTGATTCGCTTTCCGTCGTTCAGAGTCTGGATGAGCGCGCTGCGCAAGGCGGTCAGGTACTCGTCGACGTCTGCCTCGGTCTCCAAGACCCCAGACGCACCTGGCACCCGGACGGTCTTCACAGAGACGGTCTGCTTGACCGGCTCCGGATCGGGGCTCGGGGTGGTCGGCGACGATGCGAGCAGGTCAAGTAGCCCTGGGTACACGCTGGACTCGAAGTTGGAACTGATCTGCTGGATGAGCGCGACCTGGTTCTCGGTCGCGATCCGGGCGATCGTCTGGTCGATCCGCTGGACGGCGCGCTGCTGGGCGTCCGGTGTCGCGGCCGCGTAGTAGGGCGTGTTGACCAGTTCGCTACGGCGGTGCTCCAGGGTGTTGGTACCTGTGGCCCGATTTGCCGCGACGACGGTGTCGATCTGGCCCCGGAGCGCGTCCGTGGCCTGCTTGAGTTGGGCCATCTTGTTGCCGCGGAAGGCGTTGCGATCGGCCAAGGCCGCCTGGATGGCCTCGTCGCTACCGGCGGGCAGGTAGTTCAGGTTGCCAGCGTGGGCGGCAAGCAGGGCGGCGGCGTCGTCGTAGATCGTGCGCTGTGGACCGTTGATGAACGACTGAATCGGGTCGATGACGCCTTCCTTGGCTTCGAGGAGGTCGTCGCCGAGGTTGAAGTCGTTGAGGTACCAGTCGTCGCTCTTCCCGACTGCCTGTTCCAG
Source organism: Aeromicrobium sp. (assembly GCA_035250065.1). Classification (GTDB taxonomy): domain Bacteria; phylum Actinomycetota; class Actinomycetes; order Propionibacteriales; family Nocardioidaceae; genus Aeromicrobium. The sequence continues at coordinate 15,579 of DATFFJ010000025.1, forward strand.
GATGTCGATCGGCACGCTGAGCTGCTCGACGAACGGGTACCGCGAGACGTTCACGGCGGCACGCAGTTCGTCGAGCTTGCCCTTGAGCTTGTCGGCGCCGTGGCGGGCCAGCTCCAGGGGGTCCTTCGGAGCGTTGGGCTCGTCGAAGAAGTCGATGCAGAACTTGCGGAAGTTCGCGACCTTGCGTTCGTCGAACGTCTTCTGGGGCGCGATGATCTGGTGGCCGTGCTTCTGGGTGTTGCGGAGTGCGGTCGCGATCTCGGTCCGCTTGAGGACGTTGCCGTCCATGGTCAGGGTGACCTTCGAGGCGCCGATTAGCGAGGCGACGATGACCTCGATCGAGGCGAGGTCCCATCCGTAGGGCTTGGCCTGGAAAGTGTCGACAATGCTCTTCATCGTGAGCTGTTCGCCTTGGCCGGTCTTGCGCAGGATCGTCGAGAGGACCTCTTGGGCGGCTTGGTCGATCTTCATCAGTGCGTCGGCGTCGAACAGGCCGCTGTCGGGGCTCGCGGCGCCGGCGACCTGCTGCTCGCTGTAGGTGATGCCGCCGAGCAGCTTGAGCTGGGTGTAGGTGCGGCTGACGAGTTCCTGGAAGCCTTCGGTCACTCGTCCGAGCGCGTCGGTTGAGCTGGCGGGGACGTCGGCGGCGTTGATGATCAGCCCTGCCTTGCCGACGGCGGTCAGGATGCGCTGGGCGAGTTCCTTCTCGCGTTCACGGTTGAGGGTCGCCTTGCCTTGGAGGATCTGCTCTTCGATCGCCGAGAGCGAGCTGGTGCGCTTGCGCTTGATGTACTTGTCGGTCTTGAGCAGCAGCCGCAGGTCGGTCAACACGCGGTCGTCTGGGTCGAGCACGACCCGCAGCTCGTCCTTTCCGGCGCTGTGCATCCGGGTCTCGTCCGCGGTGTAGGGGTAGTCCGGCGTGATGAAGTGGACTGAGAGTTCCTTCTGCTGCCCGTGGACCTGGTCGTCGAGCTTGAACCCGAACGGGAAGTCTTGGCCGTTCTTGGCGTAGCGGATCTTGTTGGTCCTGATGACGTCGACCGAGAGCACCTTGAACAGCTGGGAGCTGACCTCGGAAGAGTCGATGTCGACGTTCTTGATTTCCTCCTCAATGACCTGCTCTTCGTTGGTGAGGTACTCGTAGACCTGGCCGTTGCGCTGGATGTAGGTCTGCCGCTCCAGCTCGGCGAGCGCTTCCTTGACGTCCTCGGCCAACGCCGGTAGATCGAGCCCGAAGCGGTCGTAGACCAGCACGGTGAGGTTGCGGGCGGTGGCCTGGAAGCTCTCGACGTACTTGACGAGGAAGAGCGCCTTGAGAAGCCGGATAGCCAACTCGTTGTCGAGGTTGCGCTCGGCGACGAGGATCTGCTGCTGGGCCTGTGCCTTCAGCGAGGCGCGGATGCCTTCGAACATGCGGTCAAAGGTGGCCAGCGTTCCGAGCTCGCCGGTGCCGACAACCTTGGCGACGTCCTGGACGACGCCGAGCATGGACCGCTCACCAACGGAGCTGTTGCGGCCTTCGAAAGCGTTGTGGTCGGAGATCCCGATAATCGCGGCCTGGAAGAGCGGGAACTGGTAGCTGACGAAGGGGTAAGTCCCGACGAAATGCTCCTCGTCGGTGTAGTTGCGGTACTTCTTCGCGCCGTCGACGAAATCGAACAGGGTCTTGAAGTTGGCCGACTCGGTCGCGTAGATCTCTCGGAGCGCGACGGCTCCGTCGTCGTTCTTCTCGAGCAGGCGTTTGCGGATGACCTCCTCGACGTCGGCGCTGGTGAGGTGGACGCGGGTATTGAACCGGGCCTGGATCTTGGAGAAGTCGTTGCCCTGCTGCTTGGTGCGGTCACCGACGACCTTGTCCATGTCCTCCTGGGAGGTCACGAAGACCCAGGCCCGGCCGCCGCACTTGGTGTTGAGGCTTTCGGCGATGGTCTGGAGGTTGAGCATCAGGTGGGTGTTGGACCCGATGAACTGGCCGACCTCGTCGACGTAGAAGTTGAGGCGGAAGCCGTCAGGCTGCTTGTCGAGCCACGCGTTGACCTCGTCGGCGAAGTCCTCGATGGAGACCGCGTAGGACTGCTGGTATTGCTTGATGATGCCGTCGGTCGCCTGGCCGTTGATCTCGGCAAAGGCACGGTCGATCGAGGCGCCCTCCAGGGCGCTCTGCTCGCGGCCCTGGCTCCACGGGATCTTGGCGATCCGCTCGAAGGCCTCCTTGAACGCCCCGTACTGGCCGCGGGTGTCGAGGTCGCGCTCGAAGCGGGCGACGTGGCCCTGGTTGCCGTAGTAGCCGCGGCTCTCGTCGAAGACCTTCACGAACACCTTGAGCAGCGCGTCGGCCTGGTCCTTGGTGATGAGGGTGGCCTTCTGGTCGATGTTGAACAGCAGGCTCTTGGCCGCGATGCGCTCGGCCTTGGTCAGCAGCGCGGGCAGGAACGATCCGGTGGCCTTGGCGCGAAAGCTCTCCGAGACCTGGCTGCGGTCGAAGGCCTGGCCTTCGACGTCGCCGAGCAGGTGCGCGAGCATCTTGAGCAGGTGTGACTTACCGGAGCCGAAGAAGCCGGAGATCCAGACACCGTTGGCGTTGGTGTAGTTGGTGTAGGCCTCCAGCAGGAGCTCAAGTCCCTTGGCTGCCTCGTTCGTCAGGACGTACTCGTCGACCTCGGTGCTCAGGTGTGCAGCGTCGTCGGCCTTGATGACGCCTTCGATGGGGCGCTGGACGTCCTTGGCGAAGGTCTGGTTCAACAGCATCGGGTCACGCTTCCTGTTCCAAGATGTTCTTAGCTCGGTAGTACTGGTCGTCGGTCAACGAGTTGAACAGGACGAGACTCGACCCGAGCGAGTCTGACTGCCGGTAGTCGCCGGGGAAGAACATGAGCATCGGCTTTCCGGTCACCACGCTCTGCAGGTTGTTGAGCACGTTGTGGGACCGGATATAGGGGAAGACCTCGCCGATGCCAGTAAGGAAGACGATGTCGAAGGTGCCGTCCCGCACCTTGGCCTGCAGTGCCGGGGCGAGGTGGAGTTGTGGGTCGAGCATCGCCTGCAACATTTC
>DATFFJ010000026.1:0-2186 GCA_035250065.1 Aeromicrobium sp.
CTTGTCGAGCTCGATGATCTTGGCCTCGAGCTTCTGCCCGATGTACGGGTCGAGGTCGCGCACGCGGCGCATCTCGACCAGCGATGCCGGCAGGAAGCCACGCAGGCCGATATCGAGGATGAGGCCGCCCTTGACGACCTCGATGACGGTGCCCTCGACGACGCCGTCCTCGGCCTTGACCTTCTCGATGTCGCCCCAGGCCCGCTCGTACTGCGCGCGCTTCTTGGACAGGATGAGGCGGCCTTCCTTGTCCTCCTTCTGGAGGACAAGGGCTTCGACGGTGTCTCCGACGGAAACGACCTCGTGCGGGTCGACGTCGTGCTTGATGCTCAGCTCACGCGAAGGGATGACACCCTCGGTCTTGTAGCCGATGTCGAGGAGAACCTCGTCGCGGTCCACCTTGACGATGGTGCCGTCGACGATGTCGCCGTCGTTGAAGTATTTGATGGTCGAATCGATGGCCGCGAGAAAGTCGTCCGCGCTGCCGATGTCGTTGACCGCTACCTGCGGAGCTGCCGTGCCCTCGATGGGGGCGGCCTCCGTTGGGGCGATGCTCATAGGTTGATGGGCTCCGATGGACAGAAATTAGTGGGGTGGACAGGTCAAAAATGTGCGCACAGCAAAGCCGACGCTCTGTCAAGCGTAGTGGGTGGATGCTTCCGCAGGTCAGGCAGGGTCGAGAAACGCATGGAGCGCGCGCGAGTACAGGTCGACGTCGTCCGCCGCCATGAACTCCCGGCATGAATGCATGGCCAGCTGCGGGGCGCCGGCGTCGACCGTCCCGATCCCTGTCCGCGCGGCGCTGAGCGGGCCGATGGTCGAGCCGCACGGCAGATCGGCGCGGTGGACGTAACGCTGGAGCGGCACGCCAGCGTGCTCGCACGCGCGAGCGAACACGGCCATTCCACGCGCATCGGAGGCGTAACGGAGGTTCTGGTTGACCTTCAGCACCGGTCCCCCACCCAGAACGATCGGATGGAGCGGTTCGTGCTTGTCCTTGTAGTTCGGGTGAGTCGCGTGCGCCATGTCGGCGGATACACACCACGACGAGGCCGCAGCGCGGTGATACTCCTCGCGGCCTCCACCGGCCGCGGCAACGATCCGTTCGAGGGTGGTGGCGAGGAAGTCAGACTGCGCACCCCGCTCGCTCGTGCTGCCGACCTCCTCGTGATCGAACAGCGCGAGAACCGGCTGGTAGGCGCCGGCGGCGGACCGCACGAACGCTTCGAGGCCCGAAAAACAACTGACCTGGTTGTCCAATCGCGGCGCCGACACGAACTCCCGGCGCGCCCCGCTATGCGCGCTCGGCTGAAGATCGAAGGCCATCAGCTCGAACCCGAGCACATCCGAGGCGTCGACGCCGGACCCGGCGGCGACCGAGGGCAAGAACTCCTGGGGATCCACCGACCAAATCGCGTTCAGGTGACGCTGCGGGTCGAGGTCGCGGTCCTTCGCGTCCCGATCCAGATGGATGGCGAGGTGCGAAACCCGCAGCACCGGATCGTCGACCCGCACCAACACATCGGTTCCGTCGCGCAGCGCCAGCCGACCGGCAACGCCCAGGTCGCGGTCGAACCACGACCGGAGAATGGCCCCGCCGTAGGGCTCCAGTGCGACGACGCCTACGCCGGCGTCGACATCGTGATGCTGCTTGAGCCGCAAGTTGGGGCTGTCGGTGTGGGCGCCGACGACCCGGAAGCCGGCAGTCGGGTCACCGGTCGAGCGCCATGCGATCAGGGAGCCGGCGCGCACCACGTAGAAGCTGCCGGCCTCGGACGGCCACCCTGATCGTTCGTCAAGGCGGGTGAACCCGGCTCCGTCGAGATCCTCGATGGCTGTGGCGACCGCGTGGAACGGCGTCGGCGAGCTGTCGATGAATCGCAACAGGCGGTCTGCACCGGTCGAACTCATGCCCGGAGCGTAATACCCGTTCGCCGCTAGGGTGTCGACGTGACTGCCCCGCCCGCCAGAACGACGGCGCTCGTGGCTGGCGGTCAGGTGACGATGAACGTCGCGGCGTACGTCTTCAGCCTCGTCGCCGCGCGCATCCTCATCCCGGAGGACTTCGGCGCGGTCACCGCGCTGCTCAGCATTCTGCAGATGGGCGTCGTCGCCTCGCTCGGCCTCCAGGCAGCGGCTGCCCGCCGCATCGCCGTCGATCCCGATCGACGAGCCGAGACCGTCGG
>DATFFJ010000027.1:0-8445 GCA_035250065.1 Aeromicrobium sp.
CGTGGAGGTCGTTTTCGTCGGCCTCGAACCGCGGGTTGACGACGAAGTCGACCTTGACGCCGGTCTGATCGGAGATCATCTTCGCGAGGTCCCGGACGCGGTGTGTCTCGGTCATCTGGTTGAAGATGTTGACCCGGTCTCCGGATGCGGGCGGATTCTCCAGCGCCAACTGAACACAGCGGACCGTGTCCTGGATGTGGATGAAGGCGCGCGTTTGTCCCCCCGTGCCATGGACGGTCAGCGGGTAGCCGACCGCCGCCTGCATGAGGAACCGGTTCAGGACTGTGCCGTAGTCGCCGTCATAGTCGAAACGGTTGATCAATCGCTCGTCGCGCCTGGTCTCCGCCGTCTGCGTTCCCCACACGATCCCCTGGTGGAGGTCGGTGACGCGGACGCCGTCGTTCTTGTTGTAGTAGAAGAACAGCAGCTGGTCCTGCGTCTTTGTCATGTGGTAGACGCTGCCGGGGTTGGCCGGGTAGAGGATCTCGTTGTCGATCAGCTCGCCGTCGCCGGTCTCGATCTTGATCTTGAGATATCCCTCAGGGATCTGCATGCCCGCCGTGCCATATCCGTACACGCCCATGGTCCCGAGGTGGACGATGTGAATGTCGAGGCCAGACTCGACGACGGCAGCGAGCACGTTGTTGGTCGCGTTGATGTTGTTGTTGACGGTGTACCGCTTGTGCCAGCTGCTCTTCATCGAGTACGGAGCAGCCCGCTGCTCGGCAAAGTGCACCAAGGCGTCCGGCTGCCATTCCCGCAGGAGGTCGAGAAGGCGCTGGTAGTTCACGGCCACGTCGATGCGATGGAACGCGATCTCCTTGCCGGAGACCTCCTCCCACGCCGCGAGGCGCTCGCCCATGGGCCGGATCGGCGTCAGCGATTCGCATTCCAGCTCGATGTCGATGGAACGGCGCGAGAGGTTGTCGACGATCGCGACATCGTGTCCCTGCTCCGACAGGTGCAGCGCAGTCGGCCAGCCGCAAAAGCCGTCGCCGCCCAAGATCAGGACCTTCATTCTTCCTCCAACTTCGCTGACATTGACGCCACCACAGGGTGAGACTACGTGGTCATCGGCTACTTCGTTGCAGCAACTCGGGAATGACTTGTTACCGGGTTGGTCGAACCAACCCGCTCACGCCGAGGGTGACGATGCGTCGGTCGACGTCACCGTTGCCACGGCCAACAACTCCTGTCGATGCCGCACTCGAGAGGCCAGCCAAAGCAGTGCCCCGAATACTCGCTTCGGAAGCCAAGCGAAGCGGTCTGCCCGGTTGAAGTACGAGCGATGGACGATCTCCATGTGTCCCGGGTTGTAGCCGGCCTCATCGAGGAGGTTGCCGAACAACAGTGGACTCCACGTATAGAGATGTCGGTTGATGTCCTCCGGGTCCCACTGCCGCTGGACGCGGGTCCGCCAGTCGTCAATCGGTACGACCACGACGAGGCGTCCACCGGGCCGCAGTTTGGGACGCAACTCCACGAGCGCAGCATGGGGGTTTGCGAGGTGCTCAAGCGTGTGACTGGTGACGATCACGTCTGCGATGCCGTCGGGTACAGAGGCGAGATCTCGGAACGTCTCCAGTCCGAAATTCTGCTCCGAGGACGTTCGCGCGACATCGTTGATCTCGACGCCGATCTTTCGCTTGGCGTCGATCTTGTCGAGCATGTCGCCACCGGCCGACCCAAAATCCAGCACGGTGTCAGTCGGCTCAATGAACGGCGCAAAGCGGGATGCCTTGATCCCGGCCTTGAGCGAAGCCGCCTCGGTTTGCCAGGCGAAGTATCGCGCGTCGTAGTGCTGCGATTCTCCATATGCGGGACTCGCCGGCGAACCCGTCATCGATTTCTCCCCAATCAGCAGACCGCGAGCCGGCCTGCGCAGCGTCACGCTAGCAAAGACAACGAACGGGCGCCGGAACAGGCCCGAGAACGTTCCCTCAGCGCGCTGCTGCAAATCGCGCAACGCGCCGGCGAAGTTCGTCGTCGATGTGGCGCGCCCATCCTTCCGGGCTGATCCGCGCCCCAAGCTTGCGGCTGATCTCGGACATCTCGCCAAGGCGACCCGGACTCAATTCGGCGACGCGCTGCATCGCCTCGGCCAGCGCGCGGGGATCACCACCGGGGACGATCCAGCCGTTCTGCCCGTCTTGGACCATGGTCGGCGCCGCACCGATCATGTCGCCGCACACGATGGGCAGCCCCGCGGCAGCCGCCTCATGGAGGACCAGAGCGTACGGCTCCATGCGAGAAGGATTCACGTAGCACGACGACGTGCGCATCAGCTCCGCCAAGTCGCCCGGAGCGACAAAACCGTGCAGGTGCACGCCCGGCAACTCGTCGAAGGCCGAAGCCAGTGGACCGATGCCGGCCACGTCCAAGTCCCACGGATCCTTCGACTCAGCGCGATAGATCGCGTAGGCCTCGGCCAGAATGTCCGCGCCCTTGTGGTGCACGAGTCGCAGCGCGGAAACAAAGCGCCGGCGCCCGGCGAGCTCAGAGCCATCACGCGGGCCACTGTGGAACAGCTCGGTGTCCGCCGACCACGCGCCGCGGATCACGTCGGCTGCGGCAAAGCCCAGACGCCGAGCGAAGAACTCGGTCCGGTCGCTCGGCACCATCACGGCGTCGAACAACGGATGTAGGTAGAAGGGGCTGGCCAATCGTCCGAGCCACTGCTTCGGAGTCGCAAGCCAGACATTGTCCATCCAGAGGACCCTCAGCGCGTGCCCTCGGGCGGCTTTCATCGCTCTCCGATACGCCTTGGTCTCCCAGGAATGCATCAGAATCACGTCAGGGTCGAAGTCCCTGATCCGCTTGATCAGCTGGTCACCATCGGGAGAACTGTCCCAGACGAGCGTCTCGGCGTAGTCGTTGACCGGAAAATCGGGATATGCGGTGTCGGGCATGCTTGCGCGGTAGGCAACGAACAACGAGATGTTCCGCTGAGTGAACCGGCGGAACAGCGTGTCGAGGTACCCGGTCCACCCCTTCGTCAGCAGCACCACCCGCAGTTCGCGATCGGCGTCAAAGACCGCGCCGCTCACCGGACACACTCGACGTACAGCGAACCCGGCTTGTACTCACTTCCGTCAGGGTTCCGGTCCAAGCCGAACTCGGGCCAATCCGGGATGCGGCTCGTCTGGTAGTCGACCACGGCGAATTCCTGGAACCCGGCCGCGCCAAGGGTGGCGGCGATGTTGACCCGGTCCCACATCCACTGGTGGGTCTCACCGCGCTTCCGGGCGTCACCGAGCAGCGCGTTTTCAGCCCGGCGCCGCATCGGCGACTGCTGCGAGCTGCCGGAGGCCTCACGACGCACCATCTGCTCGACGAAGGCCGAGACGAACCGGTCGTGTTGCATCGGATCGGCCGATCCGTTGACACTCGCCTCGAGGTCATCCAGGTAAGCGCGAACCAGCCTTTCGAGATCCGGTACCACGATGCGCTGCACGCCACCCGGCTTGAGAACCCGATGGATCTCAGCAAGAAAGCCGTCGACAGCGTCGCGATCGATGTGCTCAAAGACGTGCGAGTGGTAAACCACGTCGACACTGGCATCTGCCATGGGAATGCCCTTGCGCAGATCGTGCACCAGCACGTCGCCGCCGATCGCGTCGTACGACGCACGACGTTCGCCCTTGATGAGCAGCGGGGCTACGCGGCGGCCAACTGGCGAAGCCTTCAAGCGGATCGGCACCGACCAGTCGATGTTGATGCAGCGCTCGCTTGTACGGCTGCCGCAACCGAGATTGAGGGCGATCAAGGGCGTGCTCCTAGGGCGTCGGTCTCTGTTTCGCGGTACACGATAGGCGTCACCCGACGTTCCCTTGCCCTGGGACTAGGCTCCGGGTGTGAAATCCTTCGCTGCCCGTCAGGTGCGTCGCGCACTTGAAGCGCGCGGTTTCGAACTCCGGCGCTCAAGCGTTACCCGGCGCATTCGGCTCATGCAGCTCCATGGTGTCGACCTCGTCATGGATGTGGGAGCGGCCGGCGGGTCCTACGGCCAACAGCTGCGCGATCATGGATACACCGGTCGCATCGTGTCGTTTGAACCACTGGCAGCATCGTTCGCCGCACTCGCGCAGGCCACGGCGCACGACCCGGAGTGGGAAATTCACAATCTCGCGCTTGGCGATGTCGCCATGACCGCCGACCTGAACGTGGCCACCAATCGGGACAGCAGTTCCCTGCTGCCGATGTTGGACAGTCACCGAGCGGCTGCACCGGCCACGACGATGGCGAGGTCAGAGACGGTTCAGGTCGCCCGACTGGACGACGTGGTGGGCGACCTCTCCGGGCGCCGCCCCTTCCTCAAGATCGACACCCAAGGCTACGAGCGGCAGGTGTTGGCAGGCGGTCCGCACGCAGTAGAGGCGTGCGTCGGGCTGCAACTTGAGCTGTCCTTCATCCCCTTGTACGAGGGCGGCATGCTCGTTGACGAGGCGGTCACCTGGGCTTACAACGCCGGATTCAGGCTGATGTCGGTCGAGCAGGGCTTCGCCGCCTCAGATGGTCGGATCCTGCAGGTGGATGGCCTTTTCTTCCGCCACGAGTGATTCGGTCAGCCCCATGTCGCCACTGGTTGCAGGTCTGCCGGTCTCGTCGGCGCCGAGGACGGCAACCGCGAAAGCATGACCGTCGGGCAACACCATCGGCGCCGCGGGCGGGGCAGCGATGGCGCCGCGAATCCCGTCTGCGACGGCCGCAGCGGTCAGCGGCACCCACACGCTGAGGTCCGGCGCAGCTCGGCTGTCACGTCGGAGCGCGGGCGACCCGGCCGAGATGACACGCGTGCCGGCCAGCAAGGCCTTGCCGAAGGTCCCACTCGGACCATTGTGTGAATAGGCCAGCGCCATGCAGTCGATGGCGGCGACCGAGGCGTCCAACTCGATGTCGGTGAGCAGGCGGTCCTGAACCACGAACGCCGCGCCGGCGGCCGCGAGCTGCTGTTCGAGCTCGGGCATGGCGGGCTGGATCGACGGCGCGATGCGACCAGCAACCAGCAGGCCAATCGAGTGGTCGCCGGCGACGTCGGACACCGCCTCCACCACCAAGGGGAGGTTCTTGTTCTCCGTCACCGCGCCCAGGACTCCGACCCAGAATCGGTCGGGCTCCAAGCCCCACCGGGATCGGAGCTCGGCGACGTCGTCAGCGGTGACTTGCAGCGTGGCCGGGTCGTTGACCGACGGCCACCATCCCCCGCTCGACCAGGTTTGCCCACGCAGGACGCGCAGCCGGATACCGGGCATCAACAGCAGGCTGGTCACGCCGATGGCTTTGACGACGTTCGCGACAGACGACCGAAGCGGTGTCCCGACCGAGGGCACCCGTGCCCGCATGATCACCAGGCTCAGTGTCCCCGGCGCCCGCCACCCGCCACGGGCGAGCAGGCGAAGCACGTAATGGTCGGCTTCGGGAACGACGGTCAGGTTGGGTTGCCAATCGCGAGCGACCGACTCGACATCCGACCATCCCGGCGTCGGAAGCTCCATGACCTCCACCCGGTCCAGGACCTCGCCCAGATGAACTTCGAGGTGGTCTCGGGTGATCGGATCGAGTCGGGTCACCAGGGCCACCCGGGCGCCGCGGCTGAGTGCTTCCTCGACCAAGAGCCGGACGTAGTAGAACCGGTGCCCTTGGCCGCCCAGTTCGACCATCAGGACGCGCGAGCCTGGTCCGAGCGCGGGGGTCAAGCGAAGGCTGCGCAGCAACAGCCCCCCGTAGACGGCGCAACTCAGCACGCCCACGACCACCAGAGCGATCGCCACTCCGATGAGGTTGTCGCGGACGACGGCCAGCACGATGCCTCCGATGACGAGAGCGGTGAGGCCCAGTTCGATCACCGAGGTCGTGCCGCCACGGCCGCAGCCCTGAAGGGCTGCGATCAAGAGCCGACGGATCCCGAGCACGCCTTGGGCCACGATCAGCCACCTCGTCACATCCACAGCGGGCACGAACTCCTCACCGAAGGCAAACCGGATGACCGGTTCCGCCGTGACCACGAGGAGGAAGGCAAAAGATGTCGTCAGGAACACACCGACAGCCAGCCAGCGCGAGATCAGCCGGCGACGGACGGCGACGGACGGCTGCGCGGCGACGCGCGGCAGAAGGATCGCCCCCACAGCCGATCCGATCAGACCAGGCAGGTTCGCGATGGCTGTTCCCGCGGCATACAGGCCCAGGGCTGCGTCCCCGATGAACGTTCCCGTCAACGTGCGATCCAGACCGAGGCCGTCGCTCGGGGCCATCGTGCTGACGTAGTTCGCGCGAGCCAGCCGCCAGATCTCCTTGCCATCCAACTCATCGGCCCGATCGTGGCGGGGGCGGCGGAGCAACGCGACAGGGATCAGCAATCCGATCGTCCACATCGCAGCCTGCGCGGTCAGGAGATCCACGACGTCCCAATCCCACCCACTCACGAACGCCACCGTGAGCAGACCGGTGGAGAGAGTCGGCGCGAGCAGGATGATGCCCACCATGCGCCGGACGCTCGCCAGTTCGCCCTGCATTGCGCCCACGAGGATGCGGGAAGCCATCGCTTGCAGCGCGGCGACCGCCGTCAGCCCGGTGAGGAGTATGAGTTGGCGGTCATTCGACGCATCGAGGACGACCAGGATGTAGCCCGCCGCCAAGAGCGCGGGGATGCAGGCCAGGAGGCTCCAGCGGGGGAACAACCGGCGCAGCCCATCGCGCGCGGTCACACCGCGCCGAGCCAACTCCGTGGCGACGGCCACCGGAAGGGAACTGCCGAACGTCAGGACGGAGGCCATCCCGCTGATGGCCATGATCAGCGCCACCTGACCGCGTCCCTCGACACCCAGCATCCGGGCGCTGAGGATGCCCGAGACGGCCAAGAGGAACTGCACCCCGAGGGCCCCAGCAGCCAGCTCGACCGCCGCGGTCAGGCTGCGCCAGCGCAGCCTAGGCAAACTCATGCTCGAGGAACCAGCGCCAGGTTGAAGCGAGTCCTTGGTCCAAGGTCACCTGCGGCTGGTAGCCAAGACGCTGTGCCGCGAACTCATAGGTTGCGAAGTTGCGGTCGACCTCGCCGGGACGCGGAGGCAGGTGGTTGATCGGGTGATCCGGCAGTCCGGCCGCGCGCCGGCAGGCATCGGCGAGCTCGGCCACGGAGGTCTCCACACCCGAAGCAACGTGCGCCACCGTGGCCCCCGGGAGATCGGCGACGACGGCGCGCTGGATGCCATCGCACAGATCGTCGACGTGGAGAAAGTCACGCGAAGCGCTACCGTCACCGAAGATCTCCAAGGGTTCGCCCTTGTGGAGCGCCCGGAAGAAGCGGGTAATCGCCCCCTTCTTGTGGCCGCTGTAGGGCCCGTAGATGTTGGCGAATCGCAGCGCAACCGTATTCATGCCATAGCTGTGCGCGAAGGCGCTGCAGTACGCCTCGCCGGTCAGCTTGCTCGCCCCATACGGCGAGATCGGCTTCGGAAGCGACTCCTCCGAGACCGGCGGGGCCGCGTTGCCGATCAGGGCTCCGCCCGTGGAGGAGAAGACCAGCTTCGGGACGTCGGCGGCACGGGCGGCGTCGAGGACACTGAACGTGCCCATGGCGTTTGCTCGGAAGTTTGCTGCCGGGTCGGACACCGAATCGACGACATTGCCACTGGCTGCGAGATGGACGACGACATCAGCATCGGCCATTGCCTTCGCGAGCTTCTCGGTATCGGCGATGTCGCCACGAACCACCTCGACCTCGAGGCCGTCGAGGTACTCCAGACGACCGGACGCCAAGTTGTCCCAGACGATCACGTCGGTGCCGTCGGCCAAGAGCTTGCGGATGAGGTTCGCCCCGATGAACCCGCACCCACCCGTGATCAGTACCCGCTGCATGATCTACGTCTCCTCCACGCAAAGCTGCTTGCTTTCCCGATGTGCCCGCACCGGCGCCCAGTGGCCGTGTCAGTCTAGGCAATGCTGTTCGCCGTCCAAGGAGGCCATCGCCCGTCGTGAAGGTTCTGTCGATCATCCACTACCCGGTCTCGGGTGGACCGCACAATCGCGTGGGCATTGTGTCCAGCCTCCTGCAGGCGAAGGGCGTCGAAACGGTGGTTGTGCTTCCCGCCGAAGGCGACGAGGCGGCGCGCCGCATCCGTGCTCGCGGCGTGGACGTCCACCAGATGCCACTGCACCGTCTGCGGTCGCCTCGACTGGTGGGCCGCAACCTTGCATGGGCGGCCACCATGCCGCGCGAGATCCGTGCGTTGGCCTCCTTCATCCGGGAGCGTGAGATCGACGTCGTGGCGGTTAACGCGCTGGCGAATCCACACGCGGCCATCGCCGCGCGGATGGCCGGGGCAGCCTGCGTGTGGGAGCTGATCGACACGTTCCCGCCCCCGTCCATGCGGCGCGCTTACATGCCGCTGGTTCTGCGGCTGTCCGACGTGATCCTGACGACGGGCGTTCACGTCGCAGAGCTGCATC